>JBOHYX010000065.1:0-10244 GCA_050738115.1 Rhodanobacteraceae bacterium | reverse complement strand
GAGCGGTGTCGCCGAGACGTCGAAGCCGCGCTCGGACACCTCGTACCAGCGCACATCCTCTTCGCCATTGCTGCCGGCGATGCGCTGCAGGCGCTCATCGAGCAGCACCGCGCGCGCGTGCACGCTGGCAAGGCCCTTGGAGCGTCCGGCCTGTGCCGCCAGCGCGCCAGCGAGGTCCGCCAGCGCATCACCCAGGTTCTCCAGCGCTTCGGCTGCGCCGGCATCGGCCTCAAGCTGCGCGAACGCACCGCGCCGCGGCAGCGCATCGAACGCCAGTCGCGCCTTGCGGATCGCGTCGTTGATGCCATCCAGGACCGGCTGCAGCAGCGCGAGGGCGCCGGGTTGGCCCGCGCACTCGGCCAGCGTGTCGGTCGCGAGTTCCTGCACCTGCCGCGCACTGACGCCCACGGAAAAATATTGCCCGGCAAGCTCCGGCAACTGGTGCGCCTCGTCCAGGACGTACGCGTCGGCCTCCGGCAGGATCGCGCCAAAGCCCTCGCGCTTCAACGCAAGGTCCGACAGCAGCAGGTGATGGTTGACCACCACCAGTTCCGCATCCTGCGCCCGTCGCCGCGCCTTGAACACGAAACACGCGTCGTAGAACGGGCATTCGGTGCCCAGGCAGTTTTCCGTCGTCGACGTCACGCGCGGCCACAGTGGCGAACCTTCCGGTACTTCAGCCAGTTCCGCGCGGTCGCCGACGCGCGTGCGCGCCGCCCACGCGCGGACCTTCTGGAAATCGTCGGCCTGCGTGCGCGACCGGAACTGGCCCGAATCGGCCGTCTGCTGCAGCCGGTACTTGCACAGGTAATTGCCGCGGCCCTTGAGCAACGCGACGTCGGCCTTGGCGTGAAGGATGCCCAGCACGCGCGGCAGGTCGCGGTGGAACAACTGGTCCTGCAGGTTGCGCGTGCCGGTCGAAACGATCACGCGCTTGCCCGACAGCAGTGCCGGCACCAGGTACGCGAAGGTCTTGCCGGTGCCGGTGCCGGCCTCGACCACCAGTGCGTCGTGATCCGCGATGGCATCGGCCACGGCCTCGGACATCCGCTGCTGGGTCGCGCGCGGTGCGAAATTCGGCACCTCGCGCGCGAACGGTCCATCCGCGCCAAGCAGCGCGGAATGCGTCAGGTCGTCGACCGCGTTCCTCATGCGCCAAGTATCGCGGGCCATTGCGCGCATATGCCAGTCCGCGCCGCCACCATGGCTTACAATCGCAGGCTCATGGGGGGCTGGCCGGGACGCGGAAAATCCGCGGATCGGATACATGCACGGTGCAACCATGGCTGCTCCGCGGGTCGTCTGGATCGATTTCTGCTGCACTCCGCAACGACATGATTCGTTGCGGGTCGTCGAGCCACGCTGCGACGTGCGCCGGATCGGCCGGGTCGAGGACATCCGCGATGCGGTGACGGCGCACCGCCCCCACTTCGCCTGCGTGGAATACGACTACCCGGATCGCGGCGGCCTGCGCGCCGTGCCGCTGTTGCGGCGCGAGTTCCCGGCCCTGCCCGTGCTGATGCTGACGGAATACCACTCGGAAGCGCTCGCGATCTGGGCGTTCCGCTCGCGGGTCTGGGACTACCGCGTCAAGCCCGTCGCCACGGAAACGCTGCTGCGCGTCGTTGCGGGCGCAGCGCGCGCCGGCCGCACGCTGCAGACGTGCGGATGGTCGATCGACCCGATGCCGCCCGATCTCGTCGCCCCGGCCGGGCACCTGCGGCGACCGCTGGTAGCCGCCCCGCTTACCACCCCGGCGGTGGCGTGGATCAGCGAGCACTTCGCCGAACCGATCCGGGTCGCGGAGGTCGCGCGCCTGTGCCGGCTGTCCGCCTCGGAATTCAGCCGGACCTTCCACCGCGAACAGGGCGTCCCCTTCCGCCGATTCCTGCTGCAGTACCGCATCGCCCGTGCCCGCGATTACCTCGCGGAACCGGGTGCATCCGTGTCCCAGGTGGCCTACGCCGTGGGATTCAACGACCTCTCGCAATTCGGGCGGATGTTCCGACGCGTGGCCGGGATGCCGGCAAGCCACTATCGGCGGAGGCTGCCCGGGAGCACGTGACAAGCGCGGGTTGCACGCCGGCGATTCTGCCTGGAGGGCGGGTGATTCACCGCTGCGCGCAGAATCGCCCCACCCGAGCGCAGTTTGGCACTAACCGGAGCGGCCACCGATGCCGCATCCTGATCGTGGCGGCGCTGCACCCCGATGACCCGCCGACAGGATTTGATCGTGTCGACGGACCCGTTCGCCCAGCTCAAGGTTGCGCAAGGACAAGGTTGGTCGTTGTTTGCCCCGCTCGAGGCGGCCACCACGATGCCCGCCGCGCGGCTCGTGGCCCACGCCGGCGTGTGCCGCGGACAGCGCGTCCTCGACGCCGCCTGCGGTACGGGCGTGGTGGCATTGACCGCCGCCCGCGTCGGCGCTGTCGTCAGCGCGATCGACCTGTCCCCGGAGTTGATCGTGTACGGCCGGCAGCACGCGACACTGGCGGGCGCCAACATCGTGTTCAAGGAAGGCGACGTCGAGGCGCTGCCCTACGAGGACGCATCGTTCGATGTCGTGCTGAGCCAGTTCGGCCACATGTTCGCGCCGCGCCCGGAGGTTGCCGTGGCGGAAATGCTGCGCGTGCTCAGGCCCGGGGGAACCCTCGCGTTCTCGACGTGGCCGCCGGAACACTTCTTGGGCCAGATGTTCGCGCTGGTCGCGAGGTACGCGCCGCCACCGCCGGGCGCCGCGCCGCCCACGCAATGGGGCGATCCCGATACCGTCCGGCAGCGCCTGGGCGACGCCGTCAGCGACATCGTCTTCGACCGCGGCATCATGGATTTCCCCGCCCTGAGCGCGCAGCACTATCGGCGCGGCATGGAACACACGCTGGCCCCGGTGGTGGAACTGGTCGCGACGCTCCAGGAGGACCCGACGGCACTCACCGCGTTCCGGTCCGAACTGGATGCGTTCCTCGACCAGCACATCGCGGAGAACCGCGTGCGCCACCATTACCTCATGACGCGCGCGACGCGGCGCGGGCGAGCGATAGTGCGCGGCGCCCCGGAGGGACCACCGGTCCTGACTGCGTGACCGGCGGCACCTGATTCAGGCGCTGGGCCCCCGATACTCGCAGCCTTCCCCGTTCTGCGCGCGCTTGACCACGACGCGCTCGAGGTTCGGGAGATCGCCAAGCTTTTCCCAGGTGAACCGCGCGATGTTCTCCATGGTGGGAGTGCCGAGGCCGTCCACGTCATTGAGCAGCCGGTGGTCGAGGGCGTCGCGCGCGATCTGGATGCGCCGCTCCAGGTCGCCCATGTCCACCACCCAGCCGTATTCGTTCAGCGGGCCACGCACCCACACTTCGACCTGGTAGGAATGGCCGTGCATGCGCCGGTAGCGCGGGTCGCCACCGGGGCCCGCATCGAGTTGGTGCGCGGCGTCGAAACGGAATTCCTTCCAGACGGTAAACAATTGTTCGCTCACGGAATGCCCAGGTACTTGTGGGTCTGCAGGCTCAACCGCCAGTGCGGGTGCGCCTTGCAGTACTCGACGGCCGCGCGGGTATTTTCGGCGACGTGCGGTCCGTCCATGGGTTGCAGGAAAAAATGACCCGCCGCGAAGTCCGCGAAGCGCTCTGGCAGCGCCGTCGGCTGCGGATACACGAGCTTCAATTCGCTCGCGCGCTTCAACTTCACCGGCGCCGTGCTCTTCGGGCTGACGGTGATCCAGTCGAGGCCCTCCGGCGCTTCGAGCGTGCCGTTGGTTTCGACCGCGCACTCGAAGCCGCGTGCGTGCATCCCCTCCAGCAAGGGCGCATCAAGCTGCAGGAGCGGTTCGCCGCCCGTGAACACCACGAAGCGGTTTTCCGCGTGATCGCGCGGCCACAGGCCAGCGATCCTGTCCGCGAGCGCGGCGGCGTCCTTGTACTTGCCGCCATTCTCGCCGTCGGTGCCGACGAAATCGGTGTCGCAGAAGGTGCAGACCGCGTTGGCGCGGTCCTGCTCGCGTCCCGACCACAGGTTGCAACCGGAAAAGCGACAGAACACCGCCGGGCGCCCGGCGTGGAAGCCCTCGCCTTGCAGCGTGTAGAAGATTTCCTTGATGGCGTACATGCGTGTCCTGAACTCGCTATTGTGCCATCGACGCCGGGTGGTGCTCGCCCCTCCCTGTCAATCGCGCGGATGCTGTCTGATCAGGCCCATACCCCTCACCCAGCGCTACGCGCTCGGCCTACGGCCGCCTCTCCCCCGAACGATGAAGCCGGTTCGGGGGAGAGGGAGAAATTGCGCATGCGCATCGCCACGGTGGCCGATGCCGAGACGCTGTGGGCCGCCGAGGAAGCCACGCGCCTGACGCCCGGCCTGCTGGTCTGCTGGCCCGGCGAAATCCCGATGGAGGCATTTCAGGCCAGGATCGAGAAACTCGCGACGGCGGGCCGCTACATCGTTGCCGAGGAAAGCGGCGCCATCGTAGGCCACGCGCTGCTCGACCCGATGGGATCGCAGGCCAACGGCCACGCCTTCCTGTTGACGATCGTGGTGCACTCCGGACACCTCGAATGCGGCATCGGCACCGCCATGCTGCGCGATCTCCTCGACTGGGCGCAATGCGACGCGCGCGTCGGCAAGGTCGAACTCAACGTGCGCGCCGGCAACCTGCGTGCGCAGCACCTGTATCGCAGCCTCGGCTTCATCGAGGAAGCACGCTTCCGCAAGCGCGTCCACCGCACCGACGGCGCCTTCGAGGACGACATCGGGATGGCATGGTTCCCTGACCGCCCGCCCGCTGCCGGCGTGGGTGTCAAACTGTCGCCGGATGCGTCGATCCAGTCAGGAGACCAGAGTGCCTGAACAAGAATCAGCCGAGTACCGCGCCCGGGTCCGCGAAATCGTCAAACTGCAGGCCGAGGTCTGCTACATGAACGTGGACCGTACGCTTGCCACCTGGACGCGCACCGCGCTGTCGCTGATCGCGTTCGGGGTGGTCGTGGACCGGTTTGGTTTGCTGCTGATGGGCAACGCGCCGACACACCTGGGCACGCGGCTGGCGCAAAATCCGCTGTCGACGGTCGGTGGACTGTCCCTGATCGCGATCGGGGTGTTCGTCGCGCTCAGCACAGGCATCCGCCACCAGGCCTATCGCAGGATCTGGATCCGCGAATACGGGCACGCGGCCTGGCGCGGCCCATGGCTCGCGTTCGTGTTCTCGATGATGACCGCCGTGGTCGGGCTCGCGCTGCTCGCGATCCTGCTGGCGCTGCGGCATTAGAACGCGCATCGCCAAGCCCCCCGCTGCGTGACAAACTTGCGCAGCCGCACGGGCAAATCACCCCCATGGCCGAAGACAGCTCCCTTCCCAAGCCGTCGACCGCGCACGAACTGGTCGAACTCTCGCTGCAGCGCTCCTACATGAATACCGAGCGCACGCTGGCGGTATGGACGCGCACCGCGCTGGGCCTGATGATCTTCGGGATCGCGGTGGACCGGTTCGGGCTCTTGATGAACCATCCGCCGTGGCAGGTGAAGCACCCCGCCCAACTGCTGCCGGACCCGCTGTCGACGATCGGGGGCGTGGTGCTGGTGGCGCTGGGCGTGCTGATCCTGCTCGCCGCGGGATTCCGTTTTCTCGCCTACGGGCTGCACTGGTACCGCGTGAATGACCGCAAGGTGTGGTACCACACGCCGTGGCTGGCTTTCACGTTCGCGATGCTGATGGCGGCCTTCGGCATCGCCCTGATCGTGGTGCTGATCGTATTTCGGCAGTAAATCAACTCCGGCCGCAATTACATTCTCACAGGTCCGGGTTTGTGACACGCATCCCGCGCCGTGCGCGCCTCGGCGATACCTGCCTGGTTGTCGTCGGCCTGCGCGATCTCGAGCACGGTCTGCCAGTTGCTCGCGCAGAGGCCGCCGAATTTGGCGCCCAGCGCGTACGAGCGACGCGCGTCGGCAGCGGCGGCCGGGTAGTCGTGCAGCAGGATCTCGATTTCCGCGCGGAACTGCAGGATGTCGGGCGCATCCGGCGACAACTTCAGTGCCTCGTCGACCTTGGCCAGCGCATCGCGGTACTTGCCCGCGTTCTCGTCGGCGTGGGCGCCGTCGAGGAACCCGTTCACGGACGGATTGCGCAGCGGCGTCACTTCCAGCACGGACTTGTCGTCGACACGTGCCGCACGGATCGCCTCGACCATCGCCGTCGCCGACACGCGGTGGATCGGTGATGCGGGCGGCGGCAGCGGTGGATGCGAGCAGCCCGCGAGGACCGCAGCCAGCCCTGCCGCGCCCAGCGCGGCCCATGTCACGTTGCGAATCATGTCTTGCTCCAGGGTGATCGTCACGGCCGCGGATGCGTGCCGGTGGGCGCTTGGGTGTCGGCGGCCGCTGACGCGGCGGCCCCGCCGCGATCGCCGCCAAGGAAATTCTCGAGGCGCTGGAGATAGCAGTGATCCTGCACCGGCGGCGCATAGCCGTCGACGAACGGGAACTGCTGCGCGCCGTCGCAGTCGGACAGGGTGCCCTGCCCACTCGCGGGATCGATCCATGCGTACTGGATGCCATCGCCCAGTGCGGTGGTCAGGGGCGTGGTCGGCAGCTTTTCGAACAGGTTCATCCACACCCGCAGCGCGCCGCTGGCGCCCCACAGGTGGGTCTGCTTGTTGTCATCGCGCCCCACCCACGCGACCGCGAGGCGATCGCCGGTGAATCCGGAAAACCACGAGTCGCGCTGCTTGTCCGAGGTGCCGGTCTTGCCCGCCGCGTGCAGGTCGGCAAGGCTGGAGTTGCCGACCGCCGCCGCGGTGCCGTAACGGGTGACCTGCTGCATCATCCAGCGCACCAGGTTCACGGCCGGCTGATACTGGCCCTTGCCCGTCTTGACCGCATACTGCCTGATGACGTGGCCCTTCGCGTCCAGCACACCGCGCACCGTTAGCAACGGCAGTGCATGACCGTCGTCGGCGATGAATTCGTACAGTTGCGCCAACTGGAACGGCGACATGTCCACCGCCCCCAGCAACAACGACGGATTGTCCTGCACGTCCCTGAGCCCGAACGAACGCAGGAACGCGGCGACACGGTCGACGCCGACCTGCAGGCCAAGGCGCACGCTCGCAAGGTTGTAGGACTTGGCCAGCGCCTCGACCATCGGCACCTGGCCGTGCGACTGGTGGTCGTCGTTCTGCGGGGTCCACGCCTTGCCGTTCGGAAGCCTGAGGTCGATCGGCGAGTCGTCCAGCAGCGATGCCACGTTCCAGCGCGCGGGGTCCGTCAGCGCCATCAGGTAGTAGAACGGTTTGAGGCTGGAACCGACCGGGCGGCGCGCGTCGTAGGCGCGATTGAAGCCATGCGTGTCCGATTGGCGGCCGCCAACCATGGCGAGCACGTCGGCGTCGGCCGGATCGACCACCACCACCGCGCCCTCGAGGCCCGCGCCGCGCTTGCCGAGACCGTGCAGGGTTTCATCCAGCGCCTGTTCGGCGTACACCTGCGCGGCCGGATCCAGCGTCGTGTAGACCGCGAGGCCGCCGTTGCGCAACTGCTGCTCGCTGAAATCCTGCCGGAGCTGTTGGCGCACCACTTCCATGAACGCCGGGAAACGGTCGACCACCAGTTGCGGGGTCGGTGTCACGTCGAGCGGCGCCGCGCGCGCGACCTTCCATCGCGCGGTGTCCAGCAGGCCGGTCGCGTGGAATGCGTCCAGCGCCTGATCGCGGCGCGCCAGCGCGCGCTGCGGATAGCGGCGCGGGTCGTAATAACTCGGTCCGCGCACCATGCCGACCAGCAGCGCGATTTCCTGCGGCCGCAGGGTCTGTACGGGCCGCCCGAAGTAATACCAACTGGCCGCGGCAAATCCGTGCACGGCCTGGCCGCCCTGCTGGCCCAGGAACACCTCGTTGCAGTACGCGGCCAGGATCTGGCCCTTGCTGTAGTGCGCGTCCAGCAGGATCGACAGCAGCGCCTCGTTGAACTTGCGCACCAGCGTCTGGTTGCGATCGAGGAACAGGTTGCGCACCAGTTGCTGGGTGATCGTGGAGCCCCCCTGCACGAAGCGGCCGGCGCGCAAGTCAGCAAGCGCGGCGCGCGCGATCGAGGACAGGTCGATGCCGTGGTTGTTCTTGAAATCGCGGTCCTCGACCGCCTGCACGCCCTGCACCAGCAGCGGCGGCAGCTCGGCCAGCTTCACGATGATGCGTTCCTCCTGGTCGGCGCCATACATCGTCGCGATGCGCGCCGGGTCGAGGTGGGTGCGGTGCAGCGGTTTCCTGGCGGTGAGGTCGAACACGGACTGGATGCGCCCCGAGCCCAGGGTCACGCGTACCCGACGCGGCAGTTCGCCGCCGACCGGGTCCATGTAGCCGCGCGAGGCGATCACGAATTCGGCGCCCTCCGCGCTCCAGGTGCCCGGCACCTGCGCGACGTGCGCGGCCTCGGTGTAGCCGGCCATCTGCAGTTCCAGCTTGAGCGCCGCGGCGTTCATCGGCACGCCGGCTTCGAGCAGTTGCGGGCGCGCATACACCCGGGTCGGCTGGGTGAAGTCGATTTCGGTGACGCGCGTCTTCACGCGGTGGTCCAGCACCAGCGTGTAGGGCACCACGAAACCGATCGCGAAACCGATCCCGATCAGGATGGGCCAGCGTGCGAATGGCCAGACCCGGGCAACAAACCCGCGCACGCGCTCGATCCAGGACACGTGTGGTCTATCCGTCCAGCAAGGCGTTGCGGAATTTTAACGGATCGGCACCACGATCCGGCACCGATCCGCGCACGGATTCAGCAGCGATTGCCATTTGCTGGCGCTGCGACCGCGCGTCGCTGCATTCGCCCCACGACAGGTGCAAGCCGAACGCGGACCGGTGCGGAACCCGCGGACCAACCACCCCGCCGCCGTCAATCGCCGACAGCCTTGGCCGTTTTCTCCGTGACGGCCGGCTTGACAGTCTCCTTGTCGGGCTTCGCGGGCTTGCCCGCGGCATCGGCGGGCTTCCCGGCGTCGCCAGCGAGGTTGTACTTGTGCTCGCGATTCGACTTGAAATCGGTTTCGTACCAGCCACTGCCGGCCAGCCGAAACGCCGGAGCCGTCACCTGCTTGCGTACCGTATGCGGCTTTCCGCAGTGCGGACAGACGTGCGGATCGGGATCGGACATTTTCTGCAGGCGCTCGAATTTTTTCCCGCAGTCGTCACAGCGGAATACGTAGATGGGCATGTCGCCGAAGTCTCCTGGTCGCGTCGATGCGCGACGCACGCGCGCCTAGGTTCCGGCTGCATACCGGAATTTCAAGGTGTTGGGGGTTCGCGGCCGCAGCGTCTATCATCGCGCCTTTGCGCAAGGCCACCCGACCCATGCTGAACGTCCATCCCCTGGCTGCGGCTTTGACGGCCGCGACGCTGCTGGTGTCACCTGCACTCTTTGCGGCCCCGGTCCCGGCGGCAAACCTGTGCCCCGCCACGCCGCCACCGCAGCCTGCCGCGTGGGTCGCGCACATCGAGGCTGTCAATCGCGGCCTCGGGATTCCGCCGGATTACGCGGCAAAGCATCACCTCCGCGTGGAGCCGGAAGCCAGGGACCTGGTGCAGGTGCCGCGGGACGTGTATGGGCGCAAGCAGGAGATGGTCGCGCCCGCCGCCGCCGCGTTGAAACGCATGTTCGCCGCCGCGGCCCGAGACGGCATCAACCTCGAAACGGTGTCGGGCTTTCGCAGCATGGCCTACCAGGCCCATCTCGTCCGCGAAAAGCTGAAGCGCGGAATGACGATCCAGCACGCGCTGCAGATCAACGCGGTGCCGGGCTACAGCGAGCACCAGACCGGCTGCGCGATGGACATCTCGACGCCGGGGTTCCCGGCTGCCGACACGGTCTTCGACAAGAGCAAGGCCTTCGCGTGGCTCCAGCAGCACGCCGCGCAATTTGGGTTCCACATGTCGTTCCCGCCCGGCAACCCGTACGGCTACGAATACGAGCCGTGGCATTGGCGCTACATCGAAGGCACCGCGAGCGTGGCGGCGGTGCCGCACCGGCGACGCTGATGGTCGCGACCGTTCAATCAGCACGTAGCACGTAGGTTGGGGTGAGCGGTTTCATGCGCACCCCAACGTCGTAGAGCGGCCTGCGTCATGCGGCTCCCTCGCACGCCGGCGTTGGGATTCGCCCCGAGGAAACCGGGGCTCTTCCCAACCTACGGTTTCGCGAGCCGACCCACTTGCCGGGCCGGCCGCCAGCACGTAGGTTGGGGTGAGCGGTTTCATGCGCACCCC
>JBOHYX010000064.1:0-10352 GCA_050738115.1 Rhodanobacteraceae bacterium | reverse complement strand
AACGTGTCGTCGTCGGCCATGGCCGCCACCACCGTGTCGACCGCAAGATCTTGCTGCAGCACTGGCGCGTGCGGTGGCAGCGGCTGGCCGGGATCGAAATCGTGGTCGGCGTGCATCAGCAGTGCTGTCACGGCGCGATCCTTTTAAGCAGCCACTCGCGGGTGACACGATGTTTGTTGGCGACGGCGAGCGCGTAGGCGAGCCCGTCGGCAGGGCGGCGCGTGATCCTGAAGGTGCGGATGTCCGGATCCTGCGGGTCGACCTCCGCGACCATGCTCGCCGTGCGTGTGTCGAAGTCGGCAAGTTCCGTCAGGAACGTCACGCATACGGTCAACGCGCCAAGGCGGGAGAGGCGGCCGAGCACGCGGCGCCCCAGCAACAACGCGTCGTCCAGCGTCGTCGACGAGAAGATTTCGTTCATCACGATCAGGCTGCGCGGGCTGGCGTGGTCGAGGATCGCGCGGATCCTCACCAGATCGTCCTTCAGCTTGCCGCGCAGCGTCTCGATGCGCTCGGCCCGCTCGAAATGCGTGAACAGCGCATCGAACAGCAACAGGTGAGCGTCGGCAGCGGGGATCGTGAGGCCCAGCGCGGCGAGCCAGTGGATCTGGCCGAACATGCGCGCGAAGGTCGTCTTGCCGCCATGATTCGGACCGGTCACGACCAGCATCCGTTCGCCCGCGTGCAGCGCAAATCCGTTGCACACGACGGCGCGGCGGTCTGCGACGAGTTTGGCGGCAAGCGCGACATCGAAAGCGCCGCTGGCCTCGATGGCGTCGGCATCCGGCGCCGGGTTCGGGAAGCAGAATGGAAGCCCCGCCTGGCGCAGTGGCGCGATATACGCGAGCCACGCCAGGTAAAAGCACACCTCGCGCGCGAAGCGTGCCACGAGCGGATCGATGAAGTCGGCGTGTTCCCCGCAGAAGGCCTGCAATGCAGCAAACGGTTGCGGGTTGAGCATCGCGACCTTGTCGAGCACCTGCGCTTCGACGTGATTCAACCCATGAAACCCGATGCGTCCCTGCGGCGGGGGTCGCGCCACAGCCCCTCCCGGACGGAACTTCGCGAAGGTCGCCTCCACCGCCACGCTCGCATCGGCTTCGTCGGCGTATGGGCGGACCGTGACGCTGCCGGCGCGCACCAGCAAGTCGTAGCGGATCCCGTCCAGCGCGGCGGCTACGCGTTTGCCATCGGTGGACAGCTTCGTGAACGTGGCGGACGCGGTGTAGCCGGTCAGCCACGCGTGCAGGTGCTGCAGGCCTGCGGAGTCCGGGTGCGAGCGCGCAAGCTCGGCGGTGAGTGTTTGCACCGCCGTGCAGTAAACGTTGGCAGCGCCGAGCCGCGCGCGCTGCTTCTCGATCGGGTAGTAGAGCTTCTCGATCTCGGCGAGGTGCGCATGGGTCGCCCGCAGGGCCTCGACGAACGCCGTCGTCGCCCGTCGCAGCGCTGCCTGTTGCAGGTCGCGCAACACGGCTTGCCGCCATGCAATCGTCCCGGTGTCGGTCGCAGGCACATGGAAGAATGGCGCGAGACGTTCGTCGGGCCATGCCTTGTCGATCGCGGCGACAACCTGGTCGAGGTTCAGGTCGCGGAAGCGACCGGCCTCGGCGGTGTCCTCGAGCGTGCGCCCGGCGTCGGCGCGTCGCGACCACAGGATGCTGCGGAAATCGTCGTCGGCCGAGTCAGCAGCCATGAACGTCGCTCCTGCGTGGCGGGAGCCCGGGCGCTCGACATACGTGCAGCCTCCGCGCGCCCGCGCACCCGGTTTCGGGTGATCAGGCATCATCGGCCGACATGGCGGTTCGCCCCGAAGTTCGGGACCGGAGGGGTGCCATCTCCGCACACCCATGATAGTGCAATTGTCCGCGCGATTTCGCTGCGCGACGCGTTCACCGGCGCCGGCGTTATGCTGCTTCCAGCATGTTGTCGAACGATTCCACGGATATCACGGCGCAGGTCGCGGCTTGGATCGACGATTTTCCCGGCCACGCGCAGGCGGTCGACGCGATCGCCGCGCTGGGCGAGGCCGCCATTCCTGCACTCCGCGCCTACGTTGCGGGCGACCCGCAGGCGATCCCGCAGGCGCGTTGCTTCGCGGTGGCGATGCTGGCGCGGTTCGATGCCGACACGGCGACGTCGGCGCTGCGCGCGGTGCTCCGCCTGCACCCGCTGAAGGCACTGGCGCCGCCGTACGCGGAGTCTGAATACGTGGTCAAGAGCGAGGCCCTGCAGGCGCTGTGCAGGCGTTCGTGTCCGCAACTCGCGGACGACATCGCGATCGCCGTCCACGAGCGCCTGCGGGTGGGCGTGCGGGCGGTCGGCACGCACGGGTTGGCCGGACTCGCCGACGCGGTTGTGGATGTCCTTGACGACGATGTGCTGGCGGAGGCCGCGGCAGGTGCCTTGGCGCTGGTGGGGTCCGCGTCCACGACGGCGATCATGCCGCGTCTCGATGCCTGGCTGGCCGAGGCCGAATGGTCGGCGCGCCGACGCCTCGCATTGTTGCGCGCATTGCGGGTACTGCATGGCCTGCACGCTCGGCTCGGGCCGGGCGTGTCGACGCATGCGCTGGCTGCCGTGCACCCTGCGGTGCGCGCGGCGGCGGCGCTGCTGGCATGGCCCGGACGGCGCGACCCGGTGGTCACGGAAGCACTGCTGCGCGGTGCGGTGGGTTGCGATCGTGATCTGGCGGACCTGTGCCGCGCTGCGTCGGAGCAGGCCGGCCCGGATCTGCCTGGATCGGCACGGCAAGCCCTGCGGCGCAACGCCGAGCCGGATATATACGGCGCGTTGCATCCGCTGTCCGCCGCCCAGCGCGACTGGCTGGAGCGACGCCTGCGCGCATGAACGAATCGACCAGATCGACGACGCCGGAAATTTCCGGCCCCGTTTCCGGGTTGCCACCGGCCCTGTCCGTGAAGGCACGCATGGCGGCGGTGCGCGCGCGGAGTTACCTGGAAGGCAGGCAGACGCGCAACGGCGGGTTCTGCTTTTATCGCTGGCAAGCGGTCGACGAACCCACCCTGCGGGATACCTGGCACGCGGTGGCGGCATTGACGCTGCTGGGCGCTGGCGTCCCGCGTCGCGATGACGTCGTCGCTTTCCTGCTCGGGTTCCCATGCACCGGTTTCGATGATCGATACCATCGCACGCTGGCGCTCGCGCGATTGAACGAAAGGATCCCCACGGATGCGATCGAGCGGATAGGCGAACTCGACGCCGCCGCCGCACTGGTCGATGCGAAGGTTCCGGTGGCTGCCCGGCTGCGGCGCGCGGGGCAGATCGTCTTGCTGCAGCGCAGTCTGGCAGCGGTGCCCGCGCCTGCAGTCGTGATCGAACGCACCTTCGACTTGTGCCGGGACGGAGGCTGGGGCGACAAGCCGAATCTTCCCGACACCTGGCTCGCGCTGGCCATCATGGATGCATGCGGGTCACGCCGACACGGAGACGGCCTGGCCGAATTCGTCGACGCATTGCAGATTCCTTCCTTTGGCTTCACCGCGACCCGTGACTCGACGTTTGCGCCGCTCGAGGTGGTGCATGCGGGGCTGCGTGCCTGTTTGGTGCTGCGGTTGCCGGTGCGCCACTTGTCCGACGCGGTCGCGAGCGTGTTGGCCTGCCAGTCGGACGACGGCGGTTTCGCACGCACGTCCGCTGCCTTGCCTGGAATCGCGCTGACCCACCTCGGACTGCTGGCGCTGGCCGTCGCCGGGGCCCTGTCGGTACCGGCAGCGCCGGGATGGCGTGACGATAGCGGCGCATAGTGACGTCGTCACAAGCCAAGCGTGTGCCCGGTTTCGTTGAGTGTTCGCACCAGCAACTTGCCGCCGGCGTGCTCCAGTACGTTCAGCGCGCACGGCGCCTGCTGGATCGACCAGTAGCGCTGCAGCGGGAAGTCGAGCGCATGCAGCAGCAGGACGCGATTGACGCTGTCGTGTGCCACCGCCACGACCGTGTCGCCACGGTGCCAGTGCAGGACGTCGTGCAGCGCGCGCACCGTGCGGGTTGCCAGGTTCTGCAGGCTTTCGCCGCCCGGAATTTCGGCCGTTTGCGGCATGTTGCGCCAGCGAGCCCACGCTTCGGGCCACTTGGCGTGAACGTCATCATCGGTCAAGCCCTGCCACTGTCCGTAATCGATATCCAGGAGTCCTTCCACGGGTTGCGGCGTCAGGTGCACCGTCCGGCCAATGATGGCGCCGGTATCCATGCAGCGGCTCAGCGGACTCGCATAAATGGCCACGGGCGACCATTCGCGCGTAATGCGGTCACCCAGTACCTGCGCTTGGCGTTCGCCGCGCGACGTGAGCGGTAAATCCGCATGCCCGCGGAAGCGGGGCGGATCGATGCCTTGGACGTGGCCATGCCGCACGAGGAGGCAAGTGGTGACGTTCGTAGACACGGATCATCCCAAAGCAATTGCGGCCGCCAGCATCACGGCGACGAAGCTCGCCAGCACATAGGCCGCATACACGGTCACCTTGCCACGGTGCATGTGTGCCAGCAGTGCCGCCGTTACCTGCATACCCGCCATGAGCGGACTGACCAGCAGGCGATCGAACACATGCACATGCACAACCTCGTGTTCGCGCGCGGTAAGGAACGCGCCTTGTCGCTGTTCACGACGTGCGACGTCCGGGCTGAAGATGCCGTCAAACAGCACTCGCACGGGTGCCGCAAACGTGGTCGGCGTGTACACCATCTCGCCGCGTATCCGCGGGATACCGCCGTTCCATGGGATGCGCTGCACCACTTGCCGGTGGCGGCGGCGCAACACGCGTGTCAATAGCCAGACCACCAGCAGCATGAACGCGAGGACGGCGAACGTGAGGGCCGTGGACATCGCGTACACGACGCCGGTGTGTGGCATGTCCGAATGCATGACGATCAATCCGCGCAGCGGCACGATGCCGCGCCCGAGTTGTGCGCCGAGTTGTGTCAGACCGCGCACCTCGCTGGCCGCCAGCGCGCTGGCGTCGCCGAAGAATGCGGGCACCAGGTCGGCCGTCGCATCGACACCGATCAGTGGCTTTGCGATGCGGCCCAGCAGCGGAATCACGCCGGTCGCCCACACGCCAAGCCCGAAGCACACCACGATGAGCAGCGTCATGGGCACTTTGACGACCGCGGACATTCGCGGCACGGAAGCCGCAGCGCGTGAACGCGGCAGCCCGAGCAGCGTTGCGGTCGCCAGCATCGCAAAACAGGTGACCGCGAGTCCTGCGGTCAATGCCAGGGCCGCGCCGGACAAACCGAAGACGATGCGCACCGGAATCGGCCCCAGTTGCACGATGCGCAACAGCGACTGCAGCACCAGGTATTCGCTGACGAAGCCGTTGAAAGGCGGCAGCGCCGCGATTGCAAAACAGCCCAGCAGGAACACTGTCCCGAACAGCGGCGCGCGACGCAATAGGCCGCCGAGGCGGTTCATGTCGTCGTGACCCACCGCATCACCCACACCGCCCGCGCCGAGGAACAGCAGGGTCTTGTAGGTCGAATGGTTCAGCATGTGGAACAGGCCCGCGATCAACAGCATCCCGCCGAGCGCAGGGCGTTGCATCGCCGTGAACGCAAACCCCGCGCCGAGTGCCGCGACGATGATGCCGAGGTTCTCGATGGAACTGCGCGTCAGCAAGCGCGTCATGTTGGTTTCGGTGAGTGCGTACATGATGCCGAGCAATGCCGTCGCCGCACCCACTACCAGCACCACGAGAGCGGGCCACAGGGCGTGGCTCGCGAGCGGGCCATCGACCACCCACAACGTATACACGCCAAGGTTCAGCGTCGCGCCCGATAACAGCGGCAGGATGCCGCGCGGCGCTGCGGCGTAGGCGTCGGTCATCCAGCCGTTCACCGGAATGATCGCGGTCTTGACGCCAAAGCCGAAGAACGTCAGCACGAATCCCGCCCACAACACGCCTGGCGGGAGCTCGGGCGCGGCAGCGGCGATGCCGGCGAGCGAGGACGTGCCGGCGGCGCCCGCGAGCACCAGCAATCCCGCCAGCGCCGCCAGCGCACCGGCTTCGGAGAACGCGAGGGTAGTGAGGCCCGCGCGCACCTCGATCGCGTCCCCGCGGCCGAGAAATACCAGTGCTGCCAGCGACAGCGACATGATTTCCCACCCGAACAACAGGCTGGCGACGCCAGCGGCCAGCAGCACCGTCAGGATGGCCGCGAACAGCACGGCGGTGGTGGCGAGCACCATGCGGGTGCGTGCCGTGGAGCGGTGTCGTACATCGCGCAGCAGGAACGGCGCCGACACGGCATACACCCCGGCGGCTATGGCGAGGAAGTAGGCGCGCAGCGGATCGAGCGCAAAGCTGAAGCTTGGCAGGATTGCGAGCGCACCGGGTATCACGTGTTGCGTTGATCCACGGACCAGCGTCTGCCCGGCCGCGATGAACATCAGCACGGTCGCGGCCCAACTCCCGGCCAGAAATCCGGTCGGGCGCAAACGTGGATGGTTCAGGAAGGCGGCGGCAAGCGCGAACGCGAGGGCGAGAAAGGCCCAGGAAATGACGTTCATGAGAGGTAGAGGATCCTTGTTATCAGCATCACCACGATCAGGCTCGCCAGCACGTAACCCGCGTACGCTGTCACCTTGCCGTGGTGCAGGGCGGCCAGTTCCCGGGCGAGGCGCTGGGCGGCGTCACCAAGCGGGCGCACCAGCACGCGGTCAACGAGTTGTAAGCGGACTTCACGGTGTTGCCGGGCAGTGAGGAACGCGCCCTGATGCTGCTCCTGCCGCGCGACTTCAGGATCGAACACGGCGTTGAACAGCACCCGCGCCGGCGCGGAGAACGTCGTGGCCGTGTAAGCCATTTCGGGGCGCAGATGGGGAATACCGCCGTTCCAGGGAATCTGCCGCGCGACGCGATTGCGGCGGCGCCGCAGCACCCGTGAGAGGATCCACGTGATGAGCAGCATGCAGCCCAGCACCGCAAAAGTGAGCGCGGTCGACATGGCGTACGCCACCGGGCCATCGGCAGTGTCGGCGTACATCACGATCAGACCACGCAACGGCAGGATGCCGCGACCAAGCTGCGCACCGAGCTGGGTGAGACTGTCGACCACACCCGTGGCGAGCGCGCTGGCATGGCCAAAAAAGCTGGGCACGAGTTCGGCCGTCGCGTTGGCGCCGACCAGAGCTGCGCCGACGCGACCCAGCACCGGAATCACGCCGGTCGCCCATAGGGCGAGCCCGAAGCACGCGAGCGCGAGCAGACCCATGGGCACCCACACGCTGCGCGGCGCAGGCCGCGCGTCGACGGCCGCGCGTGAACGGGGCTGGCCCAGCAGCGCGCTGCTGGTGATCATCGCGAAACACGTCACCGCAAGGCCGGCGGTCAGCGCCAACGCCGCGCCGGCCAGCGCGAACACGATGCGGGATGGGACCGAGGCGACCTCGACGATGCGCAGCAGGGACTGCAGCAACATCCATTCGCTGACGAATCCGTTCAACGGTGGCAGCCCCGCGATCGCGAACGTACCGATCACGAACAGGCTGCCAAGCCACGGCAGACGCTTGAGCAGGCCGCCCATGCGATCGAGGTCATGGGTGCCGGTGGCGGCATCGATGCCGCCCGCGCCAAGGAACAGTAGCGCCTTGTACGCGGAGTGATTGAGCATGTGGTAGAGACCGGCGATCAACGACAGGCCGCCCAGCAGCGGGTGGCCAAGCGCCGCAAACGCGAAGCCCGCACCGAACCCGGCGGTCGCCATCCCCATGTTCTCGATCGAACTTTGCGCCAGCAGGCGCTTCAGGTCGCGCTCGACCAGCGCATACATGATCCCGGTCAGCGCCGTCGCGGCGCCGACCGCAAGGATCATCAGGCCGAGGCGCGGATCGGTGCGCGCGAGCGGGCTGTCGATGCGCAGGAACGCGTACAGGCCGAGGTTCAACGTCGCCGCCGAGAGGATCGGCGAAATTGAGCGCGGTGCGGCGCCGTGCGCGGGCGGCAACCAGAGGTTCAGCGGAATCACGCCGGCCTTCATGCCAAAACCGAAGAAGGTAAGAACACAGGCCGTGGTCACGATGCCCGATGGCAGCGTTGCCGCCGCGGCCGCGATCGCATCGACGCGTGGATCGTGCGCGGCGACCGCGAGCAACAGCAAGCCGACAAGGCCTGCGAGCGAGCCGGTTTCGGACAGCGCCATCGTCAGAAGGCCCGCCGCGGTCGGCGCCGCCTTGCGGGTTTCGAAGCCGACCAGCGCCCAGATCCCGAGTGCTGCGATTTCCCACGCGACGATGAACGCGACGATGCTGGCTGCGGTGAAGAGGCCGATCATCGTCGCCAGGGTCAGCGCGATGAAAGCGACGAACGCGCCGCGACGCGCGCGCGGCCAGTCCGTGCTGTCGCGCAACTGGAACGGCAGCGCGACCGCAAATACGGCGACCGTCACCAGTACGAACAGCGCACCGAGCGGCGCAAGTTCGAAGCCGAACGCGCCGATCACCGGCAGCGCCAGCTCGATGAGCGGCCGGCTTGCGCCGCCCGCCACGTTGACGACTGCAATCCAGGCCATGAGCCCGCACGCGGCGATCAGCAGCGACCCTGCAGAAGCGACGGCGGTGCGACGCGGCAGCCCGAATGCCGCAACGATGCTGGCCGCGAACAGGGTGAACACGATCGCGAACGGCGTCATGACGCTGCACCCGCTTCCGGCACTTCGACCTGCCCCGCGGCGGCCATCAATCCCTGGATGATCGCAATCGGCGGTGGCGGGCATCCCGGCACGATGAAATCGACTGGAATGACTTTGGCAACGCCACCCGCGCTCGCGAAACTCTCGCCGAACACGCCGCCGTCGATCGCATCGTCGCCTATGGCGACCACGCGCTTGGGCGGCGGCATCGCTTCATACGCCTTGCGCAGCGGCTCGCGCATGGCTTCGGTGACCGGGCCGCCCACCAGCAGCACGTCGGCGTCGCGCGGCGTCGCCGTCACGAAGATGCCGAACCGGTGCATGTTGTAAGGCGGTGCATCCAGCAGGTGCACTTCGCCGATCAAGGCGCCGTTGGCGCCAGCGTCGACAAAGCGCACGTGCATGGAATGCTGGAAACGCGCCGGCAACGGCCCTTGCGAGTTCGGCGTGCGGTACGCCCATACCGGCGTTGTGCTGTCGACCGTCTTTTGGTCGGGCCGGTGGGCAAGCCCGTCCAGCCGTGCCGGAACGGTACCGGGCGGCAGGTCATTCCGACGCGGCCAGCGCGTGGTGCGGATGCCGCGCGCGAGGCTCGTGAGCGTCCAGTTGGCCATCAGCGGTCACTCTCCGCCACGGACAAGCCGAAGCTTGCCATGACGATATGGAAATCCTGGAACGCCGCGCCTTCGAGCGCGCGATGAAATGCGTGCCAATTGCGAAAGCCCGGCGGCGCGATCCGCCAACGACCAACCCGGCCGGCGGCGTCGATACGCAGCCAGTGGAACGTCCCGCCGGCAGGCGCTTCGGTCCAGGCCAGTGCGGCGCCGGCCGTCACCGGACATTCGGTCGAGATCGCGCCTTCAGGAAGGGCTTCGAGCAATGACCTGATCAGCGCCGTGCTCGCGCGGATTTCGGCAAAGTACACGCGCAGGCGCGCATAACCGTCACCTTCAACTTCGCGCGGGACATCGGGTGGGTGCGCTGCATAGGCACCGTAGGCAAGCGAGCGTCGCAGATCAATCGTGCGACCCGACGCGCGTGCCACCGGGCCGACGACGCCATACAGGTCGGCCACTTCCGGCCGCAGCGTGCCCATTTCCTCGATGCGATCGAGGTAACTCGAAGTGTGTACGAACAACCGCTCGAGCCGAGCGAATTCCTTCGCGGCGTCGATCACGCCGGCGCGCAGGGTCGTGAGGACGGCGGCGTCCGGATCCCACGCGAGTCCGCCCGGCACGCATAGCCCGAACAGGTAGCGATGCCCACATACCTCGGCGCTGAGCCGCAACATGCGCTCCTCGATCTCCTGCGACATCGACTTGCCGACGGCGAGCGACGTGGAGCTTGCAAGATCGGCGATCGTTGCCGCGTGGCAGCGGATGCGTTCGAGTTCTGCCAACACCGCGCGCAAGGCGCGTGCACGCGGCGGAACCTCGCAACGCGAAACCTTTTCGAGTGCCCGACAGTATGCCCACGCGTGCGCGAACGCCGCGCAGCCGCTGAAGCGTTCGGCCAGCAGCAGGCCGCGTTCCAGCGTGCTGCCTTCGGCGATCTTTTCGACCGCGCGGTACTTGTAGAACAGCCGGGTATGGCATTCGTAGATCTGCTCGCCGGGCGTCTCCAGCAGCCACAGGCCGGCTTCGTTGTAGTCGGCCCAGATCGGGCCAACCGGGAAGATGATCGAACCTTCCTGGTGCAGGATCCGGCGC
>JBOHYX010000063.1:0-10393 GCA_050738115.1 Rhodanobacteraceae bacterium | reverse complement strand
ACGTGGGAGACCACGACGCGGTGTACTGAGCCGATGGGCCCGACCTCCAACCTGATCCTGAACACCGACAGCTACAAGGCCAGCCATTGGCTGCAGTATCCGCCGGGCGTGGACGCGACGTTCTTTTACCTCGAGAGCCGCGGTGGCGAGTACGAGCGCACGCTGTTCTTCGGGCTGCAGGCGATCCTGAAGGAATACCTCGCGCAGCCGGTGACGGTGGCAATGATCGAGGACGCCAACGCGTTCTTCGCCGCACACGGCGAGCCGTTCAACGAGGCCGGCTGGCGGCACGTCGCCGCTGCCCACGGCGGCCGCTTGCCGCTGCGCATCCGCGCGGTGGCCGAAGGCACGGTGGTACCGACGCACCAGGCGCTGATGACGATCGAGAGCACCTGCCGCGACTGTTTCTGGGTACCGTCATGGGTCGAAACCCTGCTGATGCGCGTGTGGTATCCCGTGACCGTCGCGACGATCAGTTGGCACGTCAGGCAGACCATACGCGCATACCTCGAGCGGACCAGCGACAACGCCGCCGCCGAGTTGCCCTTCAAGCTCCACGACTTCGGCTCGCGCGGCGTATCCAGCGCGGAATCCGCCGCGCTCGGCGGGATGGCGCACCTTGTCAACTTCAAGGGTACGGACACCATCCTCGGCGTACTGGCGGCGCGCGAATACTACGGGGAGGCGATGGCGGGCTTCTCGATTCCCGCGGCCGAGCACAGCACCATCACCGCGTGGGGCAAGGACCGCGAACTGGACGCCTATCGCAACGTGCTGCGCCGGTTCGCCAAACCCGGCGCGGTGGTCGCGTGCGTGTCCGACAGCTATGACCTGTTCCACGCGATCGAGGCGATGTGGGGCGGTGCGTTGCGCGACGAGGTGATCAAGAGCGGCGCCATGCTGGTGGTGCGCCCGGACTCCGGCGATCCCGCCGAAGTGGTGCACCGCACGCTGAGCATGCTCAACGCCGCCTTCGGCAGCACGGTGAACGCCAAGGGCTACCGGGTGCTGAACCACGTGCGCGTGATCCAGGGCGACGGCGTCAATCCCGAGTCGATCCGCCTGATCCTCGAGCGCATCACCCACGCGCGCTATGCCGCCGACAACCTCGCATTCGGAATGGGCGGCGCGCTGCTGCAGAAACTCAACCGCGACACCCAGAAGTTCGCGCTGAAGTGCTCGGCCGCGCGCATCGATGGCCGCTGGACCGACGTGTACAAGGATCCGGTCACCGACCACGGCAAGGCGTCCAAGCGCGGCAGGCTGACGCTGGCGCGCCACCGCGGACACGGCACCTTCAGGACCGTCGCGCTGCCGGACGGGGTCATCGAGGGCGATGCCGCGGCGCTCGGCGACGCCTGGCAGGATGCGTTGGCCACCGTTTGGGAAAACGGCGCACTCGAACGCGACTGGACGTTCGCCGAAGTCCGCGAGCGGAGCGAGTGCGGCTGAGAAAGCCGTGATGTGTGCTGCTCGCCAAGGAGCGACTCGTCGTCCCGCCACGCTCAACGGAAGCTCGGGTCTTGCTCGTCATTCCGGGGCCGTCGCGGCTCTTTCGCGACGGAACCCGAAATGACGAAAACGTAGAATCGAGATTGGGAACTGACTGGGATAATCGATGGACATCGTTCACGACGCCGACGTGCATCAATTTCGGATCGATGCTGAAGGCCACCGCGGCGTGCTGGACTACCGCTTGCGCGACGGTGTGATGACGATCACGCACACCGCCGTCCCGCCGCCAATCGGCGGGCACGGCGTCGCCGCGGCACTGACGCGTGCCGCGCTCGACACCGCGCGCCGCGAAGGCTGGAGGGTGGTGCCGGTCTGTTCCTATGCGGCGGCGTACCTCCGCAGGCATCCGCAATTCGCCGACCTGCTGGCCTGAGCCGTCGCGCGGCATCGATCGCGGCCTGTTTCGGTACACTCGCAGCCTGCACGCCACGGGGAAACCAAGCGCATGCCTGCCAAGACGTCCGCGCCCGCCGCCGCCAACAACCCCGGAAAGCCGCCCGAAAAGCTGCATTTCATCTCCGGCCTGCCACGCTCGGGCAGCACGCTGCTGTCGGCGATCCTGAAGCAGAACCCGCGCTTCCACGCGGGTATGACCAGCCCGCTGGGCGACATGATCAGTGCGCTGGTCGCGGAGATGAGCGGCAAGAATGATTTTTCGGTCGTCATCAGCGACGAGCAGCGCACCGCGATCCTGCGGGGCGTGTTCCAGAACTTCTACGGCGGCTTCCGGGGCACCGACGTGGTGTTCGACACCGGCCGCGTGTGGTGCAGCAAGATGCCGATGCTGGCCGCGCTGTTTCCGAATTCGAAGGTGATCGCGTGCGTGCGCGAAATGCCGTGGGTCCTGGACAGCGTCGAGCGGCTGATCCGCAAGCAGCCGCTTTCGGCCAACAAGATGTTCCACTTCAATCCGAACGGCACCGTGTACTCGCGTACCGAGGCGCTGATCGACGTGAACGGGATGGTCGGCTTTTCGTTCCAGGCGACCAAGGATGCGTTCTACGGCCAGTACGCGCCGGGGCGTCTGCTGCTGGTGAGCTACGAGGGCCTTACGCGAGACCCCAAAGCCGCCATGCAGACCCTCTACACGTTCATCGGCGAACCGTGGTTCGAACACGATTTCGAACACATCGCGTACAACGCCGATGCCTTCGATTCGCGGCTCGGCCTGCCGGGCCTGCACACGGTGAAGCCGAAGGTGTCGGCGCTCAAGCGCGAATCGGTGCTACCGCCCGACCTGTTCCGGCGCTTCGTCAAGGATTCATTCTGGCTCGATCCGAAGAACAACATCCGGAAGGTGCCTATTGTGTAGGAGCCGCCCTCGGCGGCGACCGGCGTTCCGATGTGTATTGGGGTCTGGGTCGCGCGCAGGCGCGCTCCTACAAATTGGCACCGGCGCACACGGCCGGTCCCGAAGCCGGCGACCGACGGTATCTTACGGTTCAGCCGTGCCGGTAGCGGTAGCCGCCGCACGACCAGCCGATCGCCACAGCTCCACCGCAGCCACCAGCAGCACCAGCGCTGCGGCCCACAGCGCCGCGATGAAGCCATCGTGCAGGTGGGCGACGGCACTTACCACCAGCGGCCCAATGACCTGCATCACCGCGAAGGCCGCGGTGATCGCGGCCATGAACGCGGTCGCCTCGGCGCCCGCGACGGCGCGTGCCTCGCGCAGGCCCATCATGGTGCAGATCATGAAGGTGCCGCCGACCAGCAGCGCCGCGATCAGGATCGGCACGAGGCCGGACCACACCGCCGGCAACGCAACGCCTACGGCCATGGCGAGGTAAGCCCACGCCCACAGCTTGCGGTTGTCGACGGCGTGCAACCAGCGCGATGCGGCCCAGGTCGACAGCGCTGCGGCCGCGCCGAACACCGGCCATGCCCAGCCGAACACCACGGGGTTGGTGATGTAACGATGCGCCATGGCGGGCAGGTACGTCGCCGGGATGATGTAGCCGAACCCGAACGCGGCGTAACACAGCGCGAGCCGCACGCGATCGGCGTTCCAGTGCAGCCGCGGCGCCGCTGCGGCGTGCTCGCCCGCGCTGGCTGCTCCACACCCGCCGCGGAAGACCCCCCAGATGGCCGCCGCCAGCACCAGCGAGATCACGCCGAAGATTTCCCACGTGGGGCGCGAGCCGATCCGCATCCCCATCAGCACCATGACGACGAAGCCGGCGACCGCAATGCCGACGCCCACGCCGGCGAACACGATGCCGTTCGCCTGCGGCCACCGCAGCACGACCAGATGCTCCAGTGCCCACGCGGACACGTGCACCAGCACCCACGCGCTGGCGACGCCGGCGAGGAAACGCAGCACCATCTGCACCCAGAACGCGTCGGTCAGGCCCATCGCGAAGGTCACCACCGCGATCGCCAGCAGGCCGCCGCGGATCGCCCACGTCCGCGCGACGCGCGCCGCGCACAGCGCACCGACGAGATAACCGAGGTAATTGGACGCCGCGAGCCAGCCCGCCGCCTTCAGGGTCAGGCCGGCGTCGGCCTCCATCATCGGCATGATCGGCGTGAACGCGAAGCGGCCGATGCCCATCGCCACCGCCAGCGCGATGAGGCCCGTCCATGCGACCGCGACGGCGCCCGGCGTGGTGTCGCCCGCTGCGGATGAAAACGCGTGCATCCGCCCATTTTACCGTCGCACGCCCTGAAACCTGGCGCCTGCATACTTGCGGAAGCGTCAAGGGTTCTGACCAGCGTTGATCCTGATTAATTCGACACATTCGAGCTACCAAAAAAGCCGGTCATTCCGGGGGCCGCGCCAGCTTCTCGGCGCGGCAACCCGGAATGACCAGGTGTGGAGCCGAGATCCGGCACCAATGAGGTCCGGGATTACACCGCCATGTTCCGACTGCACACCTCCAACGATGCGACCCGGCTTGCCGACGCGCTCGGCACGCAACTGCGCGCGCCGCGTGAACACCCGCTCGTCCCGGCGCGGGTGCTGGTGCCGCACGCGGGCCTGAAGCGCTGGCTGCAGGTGCACCTCGCCGAATGCCTCGGCGTGATCGCAAACGTGGAATTCACGCCACCGGCGCAATTTGCCTGGGAACTGCTGCGTGCGGCCCGCCCCGAGCTCCCGGAACAATCGCCATTCGACGTCGAGGTGTTGCGCTGGCACCTGTACGCGCTGCTGGGCGAAGGCCTGGACGGCGATGCATTCGCGCCCTTGCGCGAGTATCTGGATGCCGACGGTGATCCGCTGCGTCGTTACGCGCTCAGCTTCGAGCTGGCGCGCGTGTACGAACGCATGCAGGGCTACCGCCGCGAGCGGCTGCTCAAGTGGGAACACGGCGAGGACGCCAACGACTGGCAGGCCGCGTTGTGGCGCCGGCTGCTGCCGCGCGTCGGCGGCGTGTCACGCGCCGCGCGGGTCGACGCATGGCTGCGCGCGTTCGATCCCGAATATCCAGTCGAAAGCGCCAACGAAAAACCCGCTCCACCGGGCCTGCCCGCGCGACTTGCGTGCTTTGCCTGCGCCAACGTGTCGCCCGACGTGCTGCGCATGCTCGCGGTCGCCGGCCTGCATTGCGACGTCAATTTCTTCCTGCCGCTGCCGTCGATGGAATACCTGGGCGACGTGCCGCGCACGCGCGCCGGAGTGCGCGAGCGCCTTGGCGAAGGCAGCGGCGACAACCCGCTGGTGGTTTCGCTGGGCGGCGCGCTGGCCGAATTCGTGGACCTGCTGTTCGGCTACCAGCACGTGCGACCGATTGAGTTCGACGATTACGAACACGACATCCCGCGCACGACGCTGCTTGGCCGCGTCCGCGACGACATCCTGAACCACGCCGCGCCACGTGATGAAGATCGCGCGCCGCTGCCCGACGGTAGCCTGCAATTCCACGCCTGCCACACCGCGTTGCGCGAAGTCGAAACCCTGCACGACGCGCTGCTGGCGATGTTCGCGGCCGATCCCACCCTGAAGCCGCGCGACGTCGCGGTGATGATGCCGGACGTCGCCGCCTACCGGCCCGCGATCGAGGCCGTGTTCGGCGGCTTGGCCGAGCACGATCCCCGCTTCATTCCCTACAACCTCGGCGACGTCGCGGGGGGCGCCGTACACCCGGCCGCGCAATTGTTCCTGGCCTTGCTGGACGCGCCGACGTCACGCTGGGAATCCAGCGAGATCCTCGACGTGCTGGCCGTTCCCGGCGTGATGCGGCGCCTCGACCTGGATGCATCGCAGCTCGAACAGTTGTCGCGGCAGTTGCGGGCCAGCGGGGTGCGCTGGGGCGAGGACGAGCACGCGCGCGCGCAGACTGGCGGCTATCGCGAGTTCTCGTTCGCGTTCGGGCTGGATCGCATGCTGGCAGGGTTCGCCTGCGGCGACGACGGCGAAGGGCTGGTCGCGGGCGTGGCACCGCTGGCTGGCGTGGAAGGCGCGGCGTTCGCGCGGATCGACGCGCTGCTTGCGGTACTCGCCGCGTGGCGCAGGCTGCGCGAATGGTCTTCGCGCGAGCTCGCCGCCACGGATTGGCAGCGCCGGTTGAATGCGTTGTTCGACGGCTTGTATGCAGGCGATCCCAACGACCTCGCCGAGACGCGTGCGCTGGAGCGCGTGCGCGGCGCGCTGGCGGAGCTGGTCGAAGCGACCGAAGCCGCATCGCTGCAGGCGCTGCCGTGGCACGATCTGCGCGCATTCCTGCGCGAGTGCCTGGAGCAGCCCGACCAGCGTCAGCAGCTCTTCACTGGCGGCGTGACCTTCTGCGGCATGGTGCCATTGCGCGTGGTGCCGTTTCGCGTGATCAGCCTGCTCGGCATGGACGAAACGGCGTTTCCGCGCCGCGATCCGTCCGGCCTGGACGTGCTGGCGGCCGACCGTCGCGCCGGCCGCGCCCAGCGCGGCGACCGCAGCGTGCGCGACGACGATCGCCTGCTGTTCCTGCAACTGATCGCCGCCGCGCGCGACACCTTCTACGCGAGCTGGATCGGCCGTGACGCCCACAGCAATGAAACGCTGGCGCCGTCGGTGGTGGTGGCGGAATTGATGGACGTGCTGCGCGAGGGCTATCTCGCAGCGCCGATAGACGACGACGCGCGCACGACGCGTGATGCACTGCTGCCGCGCGTCGAGCCACTGCATCCGTTCGACGTCGCGCTGTTCGACGCGAGTGCGCCGCGTTCGTACCGGAAGGAATGGCTGGCGGCGGCGCACTCGCCGGAAACGGAAGCCGCGGGCGTGCCGTTCGTGCCGGATTCACCGCTGCCGCGGATCGAAGCGACGCAGGCCACCCCGCTCAACCTCGACGAGCTGCGCCGGTTCCTGCTGGATCCGGCGCGCGGGTTCCTGGAACGTGGCCTTGGCCTGGTGCTGCCGCGTGAACGCGACGACGCCGACGACGAACCGCTGTCGCCCACCGACGGCCTGACCCGCTGGAGCCTCACTCGCGCGCTGCTGGACTTCGGCGAAGGCAACGCTTCGGGCCAGCGCGACCTGCTGCGCGCGCGCGGCGAGTTGCCGCCGGGCGCACTCGGCGACGAGGCGTTGCGCGACGCGCGCGTCCGCGCCGATGCCTTGCGTTCGGCCGTGCTGGCATTCACGAGTGGCGCCGCCCCGCGGCCGGCCGAAACCCTGCGCGTGGATTGGGACGCCGGCATCCGGCTCGAAGGCGCGCCGGCCGATCGCTATTCCGGCGGCGTACTGCATGTGCGGCCCGGCAAGATCGATGGCCGCCACGTCCTGCGCGCGTGGCTGGACGCGTTGCTGTGCGCGGCGGCAGGCGTGGACGAGCCTGTGCTGCTGATCGGGCTCGACGGCAACCAGGCCCGCTCGTTCGCGCTGCCGCGGCTTGCACCGGAACTGGCACGCGAGCGCGTGCACACGCTGATCGAATTTTATCGCCAGGGCCGGCGCGCGCCCCTGCCGTTCTTCGTGCGTACGTCGTGGGACCACGCGCTGGCGTGCGCCGACGCGGGCGGCATTTTCGACACGGCTGAAACGGTCATCGACACCAGCGTGTTCGACAAGGCCGCGCAGCAGGCCGAAAGCGACAACGGCTTCGGCGGCCCAAACGAATTCGAAAGCGATGCCGTGTGCATGGCCTGGCGCGGCCGCGAATTGCCCGGCCCGTGGGACGGTGAGCTCGCGCAACGCCTGCACCGCACGGCGCTCGCCGTATTCGCGCACCCCGCGAACGCGTGGGTGGAGCAGTTCAAATGACCCCGCGAATGGGACCGCTGGAATTGCCGTTGACTGGCGTGCGCCTGGTCGAAGCCAGCGCCGGTACCGGCAAGACCTTCACCATTGCGACGCTGTACCTCCGGCTGATCCTGGAGCGCGGGCTGATGCCCGAGCACATCGTGGTGGCGACGTTCACGCGCGCGGCCACTGCGGAACTCGCGGTGCGCCTGCGCCAGCGGCTGCGCATCGCATCGGACATGCTCCGCCAGGAAGATCCGGCGCGCGCGCGCGATGACGACGAGGACGAAAGGCAGGCCACCCGCGCGATGATCGCCCACGCGCTCGCAAACACCGACGCCGACGCGCTGGCGAAGCGCGCGCGCGAAGCCGAACTCGCGATGGATACCGCGGTGATCGGCACCCTGCACGCGTTCTGCAACCGGGTGCTGGCCGAGTTCGCTTTCGAGACCGGCCGCGCGCTGGGCGCGCCCGAATTGCTGGAAGACCCGCGCGCGCTGCAGCAGGAAATCGTCGAGGATTTCTGGCGCGGATGCTCCACCGATGCCAACGCCGCGCGACTGCTCGCGGAAACCTGGCGCACGCCCGACGCACTCGCCAGGCAGGCCGCCGATGCCCGCTGGCGCGGGCGCGTGGTCGGCGATGCCGCCGAACTGACAACGGATGCCCGGGATGCGCGCGCGCGACGCGAGGAAACCCTGGCGCGGCTGGACGCGATCCGCAATGCGATCGCGGGCTGGGATGACGACGTGCTGCAGGTCGCGTTGCGCGAACTCGCCCAGTGCATCAGCCACCCGGGGGCGCGCAAGAGCCGCGCGCAAGGGCTGTATGCCTTGCGCGACTGGGCCAACGCCGACACGGCGCCCGACCTGCTTTCGACCGCGGCGCGCAAGGCCGTGGACGATCTCGCCGAGCCGGCGCTCTCAGTAATGAAGACCTGCAAGCGCCTGCCGCAGGGCCCCGTGTTCGCGGCAGTGGCCGACCTCGGCGTGAACATCGGCGCACTCGAGGAGGACGACGAGGCCGCGCGCGCCAAGCTGCTGCTGGACGCGCGCGCGTATCTCGAGCGCGAATTGCCTGCGCGGATGCGGGCGCTGGGGGTGATCGGGTACGACCAGGCGATGGATGAACTCGCCGCCGCGCTGGATGATCCCCGCCGCGGCGCGCGTGCCGTGGATGCCGTTCGCCAGCGCTGGCCGGTGGCGCTGGTCGACGAATTCCAGGATACCGACCCGCAGCAATGGAAGATCCTGAAGAAACTGTTTGCGCACACCGACGGCGCACTGATGCTGGTTGGCGATCCGAAGCAGGCGATCTACGGGTTCCGCGGCGGCGACGTGCACGCCTGGCTGATGGCGAAACAAGACGCCGAGGGTGAACCGCTGCGGCTCGATGAAAGCCAGCGTGCCGGCAACGGCGTCAATGCCGGCGTCAACGCGTTGTTTTCGCGTGGGCAGACGTTCATCGAAGCGGGCATCGGGCACGAAGACGTGCACGCTGCGCCGCGCGCGGGGGAACGCGCGTTGCTGGTGGACGGCAAGCCGGCGCCGGGATTGCAGGTCTGGCAACTGCCGCCGTCCGGCATCACCAACAAGAACGGCAGCCCGCGCGTGTGGACGAAGGGCGACGCGCAAGCGAAGATCGAAACCGCGTGCGTGGCGCAGATCGTCGCCTGGCTGGAAGGCGCGCGCGAAGGCCGCGTGCGCCTGCGCGACGGTGACGGCAGCACGGGCGAACTGTGCGCGCGCGACATCGCGGTGCTTGTCAACCGCAATCGCGAGGCGCGCTCCATCCAGCGCGCGCTGGCGCGGGCGGGCGTGCCGGCGGCCTCGTGCCTGCGCGCCAGCGTGTACGCCAGCGAGGAAGCCACGGACCTGCGCCTGGTGCTGGAGGCGCTGCGCGATCCGGCCGACGCGGCGCGCGCACGCGCCGCGCGCGCCGCGCTGCTGGTCGGCGACGACGCGGCCGCGATCGCGCGCACGTGCGTCGATGGCGCGACGCTGGATGTCCTGTTGACCGAAACCGCCGAGTGGGCCGCGCTGGTGGAACGCCGCGGTCCGTTGCCGCTGCTGCACCGGCTGATCGCGCGCGCTGCGCCACGCCTGCTGGCGATGTCCGGCGGCGAACGGCGCGTCGCCAACTACCTGCAACTCGCCGACCTGCTGCAGGAGGATGATGCCGCATGTTTCGGCATCGGCGATTTGTGCGATCGCTACGCACGCGCGCTGCGCGAGAGCGCGGGCGACACCGATGCCGATGCGGTACGCCTGCGCCTCGACACCGACGCGCAGGCAGTGCAGATCGCCACGGTGCACGCGGCCAAGGGCCTGGAGTACGGCGTGGTGTTGCTGCCGTGCGCGGCGGCGGGCCGCGCGGCGCGCAGCGGCGGCGGGAAACCTGCGCTGACCTGGTATCACGACGCCGACATGGCGTACGTGGCGGTGGGAAAGGACATCGACCCCGCGGTCGAAACACGCGCGCAACAGGAAGCATTGGCCGAGGAAGTCCGCAAGTTCTACGTCGGTGTCACTCGCGCGCGCACCGCTTGCGTGATCCCGTGGGGTTGGGTCAAGCAGGCGAACGAAACCGCGTTGCACTGGCTGCTGCATGGCGCCGGGCGCGGGGCGTCGCTGCCTTTCAACGAAACCGCTTGCGATGAGGCACTCGCCGAGTTGGCCGCACGCGGTCATGACCACGTCCGCGTATCGCCGCTGCCGC
>JBOHYX010000062.1:0-10433 GCA_050738115.1 Rhodanobacteraceae bacterium | reverse complement strand
GCGCCAAGCGAACGCGAGAACACAAGCCTCATGCACCGGCGCCGAACAGCGCGGCGATTTCCGCCGACCCCATGCGGTCGAAATCATCCGGCACGCTGATCCTGTCTTCCAGGAAGCCGATGCGCCTTGGCGCGGCGGGCGCATCCAGCGCCATCACCTTCACCAGCGGCTTGCCGGCCTCGGCGATCACGAACGGCTTGCCATTGACGGCCTCGTCGACCAGCTTCGAAAGCCGGGTTCTGGCTTCATGGATATTGACGATTTGCATGGCGCTACCTGTTGTCCAGTGCGGTTGACCTGATTTCGCGGCAACTTCCGAACGTCTGCGCCTATCGCTCCGCATCAATGACATTGCGCATCAGCTCCGTCTCATCTTTGTGCAGCCCGCATGCCTTGGCTTTCTTGTCCCATCCGCGAACTGCACCGCGAACTTGTCGTTCGATCGCATTAGCGTCTTTCCCCTTGAGCCGGTAGAAGTCCATGGTATCGGTCAGCAGTTGCGAATGCGGCGACGCATCGCCGCCGTCGATGGTCAGAACGTGCTCATCCTTGTCAGGGTTGGGATTGACGTCGAAGGCGGGCGACAACGTCCAGCCATTGTGCTCACGCAGAAACCCGTGGTTGCGCAGCTGGTCATCGCGATTGCCGATCAGGATATTGAACAGCACGCGCCGGAACAATTGTGCGAGTTGCCGTTCGATGGACGTACTGGATCCCATGTTTTCGATTGCCTGGACAATATCCAGATAGCTGGCGCCCTCGCTTTCGGTCATCGCCAACTGTGTCATTGCGGACGCGTAAAGCCTGCGCGATGTCGGCGTCCGGTCGAACCGTTTCACCGCAAACGTGCAGCCGCGGGTGGACAGATTGAGCACTCGCGCCGGCGGCATGTCGATGCCAGCATCGATGGACAGTTGGTAGGCGAGAAATTCCCACAGGCCCATGTCGCGCCGATCATCACGCGACGGAAACTTGGCCAACCACAAGCTACCGTCCGTATCGCGGAAGCTGGCCTTGGGGCGAGCGCCGCCGAGCGACGCACCGGGCGCGATCAACTGCCTGATCCATTTTGCGAGCTGTTTGTCGTCTCCAGATTCAACTTTGTCGGCGGCCGCTTCCAGCGTCCTGAGCTCGGTGATCGGTGGCGCACTCAGATCTCTTGAATCCATGAATTGGCCTGAATCAGCATCCTTGAGGCGCAGAGCGCCCATGCGCGATTCGTCATTGACACCCAGCAGGAAATCCCAATCGCGCAAGTTTCGTGCCTTTCGATTCTGCTCTCGCGCCTCGATCGCTTCGCGTCGCTCCATCAACATCTTTCCCCAGCGGTCCGGCGAGCAATCCAGGAAGATGCCAGAGAGCTTGTCGGCACCGGCCAGTGCGTAATGGGCGCCGCCGGCGAGCATCAGCTCATGATCGAGTGCGAACGCCGCGGTGGGCCCGGCATCCTTCAGCCAGCCATCGGCATACTCGAAACGTACTGCCTCGCCGGCCTTTCCGGTGCTGCGCGTCAGCCGGCCGACGAGCGTCGCTGGACCCAGCGTGTCATCGTCGAGCCACACTTCCACCACGTTCACGACTGCGCGCGCTTTGGCGCTGCCGGCGGTGTCGCGCGCGCGCGCGGCGCCGCCCGTTTCAGCGCCTGATCCTGCAGACTGCGGCCAAGCGCATCCTGCGCTGCAAGCAACTCGATGTCCGCCGCCAGCCCCAGCACGGTGAGCACGCGAAGCATGGTCGCCAGGCTCGTCGAAGGGTTACCGTCTTCGAGCTTGCCAATGGTGGGCACGCTGACCCCGACGCGTTCGGCGAGCATCGGCTGGCTCATCTTGCGGCGCAATCGCGCGGCGCGAAGGCGTTGGCCAAGCGCAACGATCTGGCGGCGTGCCTGCGGATGACTGGGGGGCGTTCGTTTCGACATGCAAATTAAATTACATCCTACCGCATCGAAATGCAAATTAATTTGTATTTAAAGCTTGTTCCGCCTGGCCGTCGCTGTTTACGTCCGAGCCGAGGCTGGACCACTGCTCCTTGTCGATCAGGTCCGCGATCAGGCGGCGCAGCTTGGCCGGGTCCTGGATCCGGTTCTGCGCCTTGCGGAAGATCGTGCGGAGCATGCCGCCGCGCGCACCGAGTTGCTGCAGCGTGCGGCGGCCTTGTTCAAGCCGATGCGCACGACCTTGTAGGGCGCGAGGAAGCCGTCGGCGATTTCATGCCGCGAATACCACGTGCAGATGTCGTGCCCGCGGTGCGGTACACCACGCGGCGAGCTGCGCGTCGATTCTCCTGCAGGCGAGTTGTTCCGGAGTGTGCGCCACGGCACCCCCTGCGCGTGTGCCGGCAAGAGTACCCCAAGCGGCATTCATCGCGTCGATGCTTACCGGCTTGCGCGGCTTCGGGACGATGCCTTTCAGCGCGGTGACGGGCAGCGTCGCGGCCACCATTTCTTAGCGGCCGGGCTCGATTTCGATGAATTCCACGCGATCACCGGTATCGACACCCATGCCACTGCGCTCCGCGGCGGGAATCGTGATCTGTCCCTTCGATGTGATGGTTGCGGTGGTCATGCCAAGCCTCCGGCTGATGCCTTACCTAACTGTAAGGCATGCCGGAATCCGCCACAACAGGCTTGCCGAGGATCAACGGCAGTCAGACCACCCGGCGATATCAGCCGGGATGGGTCCGAGCAGATGCCGGCGTGTGCAGCTTCAGCCCGAGCACAGGCGCGTACCGGCCAAAATCCGCGTCCAGTGTATAAATCGGCGCATCGTGGCGCGCCGAAGCTGAGCAGATCAGCAGGTCGATCGCGCTGCCGACGATACCTTTCGCATGGCACTGGTTGAAAAATTCTGCCGCACGTTCGTAATCGGAGCCTGCAAGCGGCAGGTCGGGAAACGGTTGCAACGCGGCCCGCAACCGTCCCCACACGTGTTTGTCGCGCACGCCGGAAAGGAGTTCCTGCCGGATGGGACCGATCAGCGCCGCGGTGCCGTCCCGGATCAGCCGCTCCCATTCGCGGACGTGGCGGCGCTCCATCGGATTCAGATCACGCGGACGCCTGCGCAGCGCGAGTGACCAGACCGTGGTGTCAACCAGGATCACGCGTGCTTGCGGTGGCGCAGAGGCTTGTGATCGTAGCTTTCGTCGAACGGCACCTGGCCTTCGAGATCGAGGATCCCCGACTGCTGCCGTCGACGCACGTACTCGCGCAGCGCGGATGTGACCGCTTCTTTCTTGGTCTTGTGTTTGCCGATCCGGCGCGCCTTTTCGATCAGCGCATCATCGAGGGCGAGATTCGTGGCCACGGCGACTCCTCAAGCGGGACTTACACATTATGTCACACAATCGGCGGGCAGCCCCTTCGGCATTCGCCCGCCGGCCCATAGCAGCCAAGCACGCCTGCCGCGCGTTCGCTAACATGCGGCGTTTGGCTCATCACCAGGGGTGGTCATGCAGGCATCGGCGCGACGTGGCATCTTCCGGAAACTTCCGTTGGCGCTCGCAGTCGGCGCTGTGACGATGGGCATCGCACATGCCGCCGACGCGCCTGCCCCGAACGCGGCGCCCACGCCTGCCGTCACGGTGATCCACTGCGCACACCTCATCGACACGGTCGCGGGAAAGATGCTCGGGGCGACCAGCATCGTGGTCGAGGGCGAGCGCATCCGCGAAGTGGTGCCGGACAGCGTGAACCGCGACGGCGCGAAGGTGGTCGATTTGCCGGCGGACCGCACGTGTCTGCCCGGCCTGATCGATGCGCACACGCACCTCACCTCGCAGTTCAGCAAGTCGAGTTACAGCGACCAGTTCCGGCTGAACCCGGCGGACTACGCAATCCGGAGCACGGTGTACGCGCGCCGCACGCTGATGGCGGGCTTCACCACCGTACGCAACCTTGGCGAAGGCGACAACTCGTCGATCGCGCTGCGCAACGCCATCAACAAGGGCGAGATTCCGGGACCGCGCATCTTCAGCGCCGGCAAGTTCATCGGCACCACCGGCGGCCACGCCGACGGCACCGACGGTTATCGCTGGGCCCTGCAGGGCGATCCGGGTCCCAAGGACGGCATCATCAATTCGCCCGCCGATGCATGGAAGGCCGTCCGCCAGCACTACAAGGATGGCGCGGACCTCATCAAGATCATGCCCTCGGGTGGCGTGCTGGATGAAAGTTCCAGCGCGGAAAACCCGCAGATGACACTGGATGAAATAAAAGCCGTCGTCGCCGCCGCGCACGACTACGGCTTCACCGTAGCCGCGCACGCGCACGGCGCGGAAGCGATCCGCCGCGCGGTACTGGGTGGCGTCGATTCGATCGAGCACGGCACCTTCATGGATGACGCCGACATGCAACTGATGAAGGAACACGGCACCTGGTACGTGCCCACGATCATTGCGGGCGAATATGTGATGGAGAAGGCGAAGCAAGGCTGGTATCCGCCGCAGGTCGCACGCAAGGCGCTGGAAGTCGGGCCGAAGATCATGGCCACCGCGGGCAAGGCGTACAAGGCCGGCGTGAAGATCGCGTTCGGCACCGATGCGGGCGTCTACCGGCACGGCGGGAACGCGCAGGAATTCGTGTACATGGTGCAGGCGGGCATGGCGCCGATGGTTGCCATCCAGGCTGCAACCACGCACGCTGCGACGCTGCTCAAACACGCCAACGACTTCGGCAGCATCAATGCCGGCAAGTACGCCGACGTGGTCGCCGTGCCCGGCAATCCGATCGAGGACATCGCGCTCATGAAAAAGGTGGACTTCGTGATGAAGGCGGGCACCGTGTACAAGCAGGACGGTAAGACGACCGACGCCGCGTTAAGCTCCAGCCTTGGACAATAGTTTTTCAGGGAGTTGCCGATGAGCTTCAACCCAAAATCGACCGCGACCGCGACGCCGGCCGCGGTATTCGAGGCCGGCGAGGCCAATTTCGAGACCGACGTCTTGCAAGCGTCGGTCAAGACGCCCGTGCTGGTGGACTTCTGGGCCACCTGGTGCGGGCCGTGCAAGACGCTCGGGCCCATCCTCGAGAAGCTCGCGGGTGAATACGCGGGTGCGTTCCGGCTGGCCAAGGTCGACTGCGACAAGGAACAGCAACTCGCGGGCATGTTCGGGGTGCGTAGCATCCCGACCGTCGTGCTGATCCAGAACGGCCAGATCGTGGATGCGTTTTCCGGCGCCCTGCCCGAACCCGAGGTGCGCGAGTTCCTGAAGCGCCACCACGTCGAGCCGGTTTCGCGCATCGCGGCCCCCCCGCAGGACGCAGGCGACGCGGCGGCCGCGCCCGCGGAAACGCCGCAGGCCGCGGTCGCGCGCCTGCAGAAGGCGTTGGCCGCAGATCCCGGCAACGCGGGCGTGAAGCTCGACCTCGCGCTCGCCAAGGCGCGCAGCGGCGACGACGCCGGCGCGCAACAGACGCTGGATGCGCTGCCGGTGGATCTTGCCGAGGACGACCGCGCCAAGGCGCTCGCGGCCCTGCTGGCGATGCAGCAATCGCTGGACACGTTGCCCTCCGCGGCGGAGCTGCTGGCACGTGTCGAGCGCGATCCGCGCGATTTCGTGGCGCTGGACGGCCTCGGCGTGCGCGGGCTGCTGGGCGGCAACGCCGCCGACGCGATGCAACGCTGGCTCACGATCCTGGCCGCCGACCGCAACTGGAACGATGGCCTTGCACGCAAACGGCTGCTGGATGCGTTCCGGATCGTGAACGACGAAGCGCTGGTCGCGGCCACGCGCCGCCAGATGTCTTCGCTGCTGTTCTAGGGCAGTGTCCTGTACTTGACGCAACGTGTATCAAGATTCACAGCAGACGGCCTTGATGTAGGGGGGACACCGTCCGCCGTGTAGATGGCCAGAGGGCGGGCAGTGCCCGCCCTACGGGGGCTGCGGGCGACACGGCGACCCGCTTCGCAGGAACCCGCAAACGCAGCGACCATGGGAGATCGCGCGAACTTGGTATGATCGATTGCACCGTTTTCGGCGGCCTTGGAGGTGCAGTCGGATGGGGACCGTCCCGCCCATCGCTGCGGCAAAATCGGGATCGCGCCGGAGCGACCCGGAGCGGCACGGGTGGTTCACCTGCGCGCACATGAAGCGGCGCGACCTGCGGACGATGCGTCCATGAACGCCGACACCAACCCGCGCCTGGTCGGGGCACCCGGTTACCGGCTGCTGCGCTGGGTGGGCGCGAGCGGGACGGCTGCGGTGTATGTGGCGACGCAGCGGTCGAGCGGGCAGCCGATGGCCGTCAAGGTGTTCCACCTGGTCGACGCCGAAAGTCGCGCGCACCTCGAACAACTGCTGCAGCGCAACGCGCGCCTCGTGCACCCGCACATCGCTCGCATCGACGAGATCGGGCGCACCGCGGACGGGCGCGTGTACCAGGCGATGCCGCTGCTGCTCGAGTTCGAACGGGCGCGCCACGAGGTGGGCAGCAGGCCACTCCGCATTGCGGCGCTGCTGCGTGAACTGCTCGCAGGGCTTGCGCACGCGCACCGCCAGGGCGTGGTGCATGGCGGCATCAAGCCGTCCAACGTGCTGTTCGACGAACACGGCGATGCCAAGCTCGCCGATTTCGGGATGGCACGATGCGCTGCGGAGCTCGGCTTGCCGCGGCCGGAGGCAAATGGTTACCTGAGCCCCGAACAGGCCCGCGGCGACCCGCCGGATCCTCGTTCGGACATATACGGCACCGGGATGCTGGCGTACGAATTGCTGACCGGGACGTTGCCGTTCCAGGACTCCGGTCCCGGCGAACCGGCCGCGCAGCAGGTCGCGCCGCCGATTCCACGCCTGCCGCCGAGGGCAGGCGCCTGGCAGATCTGGATTGACCGCGCGCTGGCTGCGTCGCCCGAGCAGCGCTTCGGCAGCGCCGAGGAAATGGCCTGGGCGCTGGGCGGGATCGATGGCGGCCGCGGACACGGCCACGCCGTCGCAATCCCGAAGCGCGCGCCGACGCCCAAATGGACCATCGCGGCAACCGCCATCGGCGTCGTGATCGTGGCGCTGCTCGGCTGGGCCGCGTGGGGCAATCGGCCGGCACCTGCGTTTGGACCCATCGACGTGCCCACGTCGGCGGGCGCGAAAACGCCGATACCCGCGGCCACCGCTGCTCAACCGCCGGCGGCGCTGCCCGCGGTGGCGGAAACGGTGTCGCCCGTCGCCGAGCACGTGCGGGGCTTGATCGCGGCGGCGAACGCGTTGCGCGCCCACGGCCATTTGTTCGCGCCCGCGAGGCACAACGCCGCGAGCCAATACCTTGCGGCGCTCGCGCTCGATCCCGGCAACGCCGACGCAATCGCAGGCGTCGACGCAACGCTGACGGCTGCACGGGATCAACTGGACCAGGCGTGGACCGACGATCGCCCGGCCGACGCGACGGGCCTCCTCGAGCACGGCGATGCGCTCGCACGCCACGCGGGTGCGCGGGCGCGACGCGCGTGGCGCAACCACCGCGACGAACTGGCCGCGCAGGTCGGCGACGCCGTGGTGAAGGCAGCGCGCTCGCATGATCCGGCGCGGGTCGCGGCCCTGCGGACACTTGCCAAGGCGCTGCCCGCGACCTATCCGGACGGGTTCGATTTCGCCACGGCCGAACGCGTGGCGCGCGCGCCGGTCGCGGGCGAACACATGCGCGATCCGGGTGGCCCGTTGCTCGTCTACGTTCCGGCGGCCGGCAAGGTTCCGGCGTTCGCGATCGCACGTGTCGAAGTCACCCGCGCCGATTACGCGGTGTTCGCGCGCGCGACGCACCACCCCGACGCGAGGTGCCGCGAGGCGCACGATCCGTTCTCGTGGCTGCGCCACTTCACCTGGCAGTCACCGGGCTTTGCGCAGTCCGGCGACCATCCGGTGGTGTGCGTGAGCTGGAACGACGCCGTCGCGTACGCGGCGTGGCTGTCGAAGACGACCGGCGAGACGTACCGCTTGCCGACCAGCGCCGAGTGGCTCATGGCCGCGCGGGGCATGCCGAAGGAAGGCCCGTGCCAGCTCGGCAACGTCGATGACGCCCGCCGCAAGGCGACCTTCGACAACGACGCCTGGTCCTGTGACGACGGCGCGGCCGAGACGGCGCCGGTCGGACACTACGCAGCCAGCGGCGTCGGCGCCTACGACATGTACGGCAACGTCAGCGAATGGCTGGCCGGCGGCGCGCCGCGGTCACGCCCGTTCCGCGGGGTTTCCTGGCGCGACGGCAGCCACGAGACCCCGCTCGGCGCCCACGGCACGGCCGATTCGGACATCGGTTACACCAGCGTCGGCTTTCGCGTGGTGCGCATGATCAGCGCCGCGCATCCCGCACCACCCACCGTCGCCCGCAACTGACGCATCTGCCGCGCCGTGCCCCGGCACGCGCTCCGGCTTGCATGACTTGTGGCGCATGACCGTCGCGCGACGAGCGTGCACACTGCGGCGACCCGGTGCGCGCTGCGCGCGGGCCATCATCCAGACCAGCCGGGGATAAGTCCATGAAAGCCAATCGTCTTGCCGTTGCCCTCGCAACGTTGCTGTTGTGCGGCGCTCCCGCCTTCGCGGCGCCACCGTCCAGCGCCAGCAGCTCCGCGCCCGCCGCATCCGGCTCGGCCGAAGGCGCCACCAGCGGAAACCTGATCCAGCGGCTGTCGAAGCCGCTGTCGTCGACCACGCACGGCACGGTGACGGTGGAAGGCAAGCCGATCAACTACGAGGCCGTCGCCGGCACGCTGGTGATCGACGGCACCGGCAACAAGGAGTCGACCCCCGAGATCGCGATGGGCTACTTCGCGTATTTCAAGCAGGGCGCCGACCCGTCCAAGCGACCCATCACCTTCATCTACAACGGCGGCCCGGGCTCCTCCACGGTGTGGCTGCACATGGGCGCCTGGGGTCCGAAGCGGGTCGTGACCAACGACCACACGCATACACCGGCCGCGCCATATCAACTGGTCAACAACGACTTCAGCCTGCTGGACGCGAGTGACCTCGTGTTCATCGACATGCCGGGCACCGGCTTCGGCCGCCTGCTGCCGCAGGGCAAGGACGAAGCCGCCCGCGCCAAGGACCACAAGGAACTCGCCAAGCAGATCTGGGGCATCGACGGCGACGCGCAGGCGTTCTCGCACTTCATCACGCAGTTCCTGTCGAAGTACGGCCGCTGGAACTCGCCCAAGTACCTGTTCGGCGAAAGCTACGGCACCACGCGTTCGGCGGTGCTGGCCGCGGTCCTCGAGGGCGATGACAACGTCGACTTGAACGGCGTGATGCTGCTGTCGCAGATCCTCAACTTCTCGCTCAGCATCGATGGCGCGAACATGAACCCGGGCATCGACATGGCCTACGTGCTGGGGCTGCCGACCTTCGCCGCGACCGCGTGGTACCACCACAAGCTGCCGAAGTACGACGACGGCAAGCTCGGGCCGCTCTTGCAGAAAGTGATCGCGTGGAGCAGGACGGATTACGAGCAGGCGCTGTCGCAGGGTTCGACGCTCAGTGAGTCCACACGCCAGGAAATCGCCGGCAAGCTGCACGACTTCACCGGGCTGCCGGTTGCGTACCTGCTGAAGGCCAACCTGCGGGTGACCGGCGGGATGTTCGAGCACGAACTGCAGAACAGCACCGACACCACGACCGGCCGGCTGGACACACGCTTCTCGGGACCGAGCATGGACCCGATGGGCAAATCCTCCGAATACGATCCGCAATCGGCAGCGATCAGTTCGGCGTACGTCGCCGCGTTCAACCAGTACACCCGCGACACCCTGAAGTTCGGCGAGAACATGACCTATCGTCCGTCCGTGTACGGCGCCGAGGACTTCCACTGGGACTGGAAGCACATGGCGCCGGGCCAGCGCTTCTCGCGTGGCGGCACGCCCAACGTGATGTTGGACCTCGCGGCGGCGATGAAATACAACCCGGACCTGAAGGTGATGTTGAACGGCGGCTTCTACGACCTGGCGACGCCGTTCTACACGGCGATCTACGAGATGCAGCACCTGCCGATCCCGGAGCGGCTGCAGAAGAACATCAGCTACGCGTTCTATCCCTCGGGCCACATGGTCTACGCGCACGTGCCCGCGCTCGAGCAGTTGCACGACAACGCTGCGCGGTTCATCGACGCGACCAGCAACCAGAAAAAGTAGGGCGGGCATTGCCCGCCACGGAACGTACCCGCGGACGTTGTCCGCCCTACGGAATCAGCCAGCCGGCGCGACCCTGTCGCGTCGGCTTTTTGTTGGGCATTGGGTACCTCGCTTCGCGAGTGCGGGCGGCCGGGGTATGACTTGTCACCTATGAACTCCTGAAAGCCGAGGCGCATACTCGCGGCGATCGGGACGCGCGCGACACGTCCGCAGCCCCTTCCCCAGTCGAGAATCGCCCATGAAAGTCCATCGCCTTGCCGCGGCACTCGCTGCGGCCCTGCTCTGCAGTGCCACCGCCTTCGCCGCGCCGCCCCCTTCCAG
>JBOHYX010000061.1:0-10436 GCA_050738115.1 Rhodanobacteraceae bacterium | reverse complement strand
CGCGCCGCTGGAAAAGCTGGCCGACGGCTTCCGCTGGCTGGAAGGCCCGGCGTGGTTCGCGGACATGCAGTGCCTGCTGTTCAGCGACATTCCGAACGACCGCGTGATGCGCTGGACAGGGTCCGGTGGCGTGTCGGTGTTTCGCGAGCCCTCCGATTTCGAGAACGGCCACACCCGCGACCGCGAGGGACGCCTGATCTCGTGTTCGCATCGCGCGCGCTGCATCCGTCGCACCGAGCTTGATGGCACCATCACCGTGCTCGCGGACCGCTTCGAGGGCAAGCGGCTCAACTCACCCAACGACGTGGTGGTGAAATCCGATGGATCGATCTGGTTTTCCGACCCGCCCTACGGCATCCAGACCGACTACGAAGGCGGCAAGCAGCCAAGCGAATTGCCGGCGAACCTGTATCGGCTCGACCCCGAAACCCGCGAATTGACGGTTGCGATCGGTGACTTCGAAGGGCCCAACGGCCTGTGTTTCTCGCCGGACGAAAAGCGCCTGTACGTCGTGGAAACCGGATTGCAATTCGCCGAGCATCCGACGAAATGCGTGCGCGTGTTCGACGTCGCCGCCGACGGACGGACCCTGCGCAACTGGCGCGATTTCTGCACGGTGTCGCCGGGCAACGCGGACGGCATCCGCTGCGACGAGGCGGGCAACGTCTGGTCCGGCGCCGGCGACGGCGCGCACTGTTTCGCGCCGGACGGTGGCTTTCTCGGCAAGATCAAGACGGGTTGCGTGGTGTCGAACCTCACCTTCGGTGGGCGCAACCGCAGCCGCCTGTTCCTGTGCGCGTCGCAGACGCTGTACGCGATCTACGTCAACCGCCGCGGTGCCGAACGGCCGTGAGCCACGGTGTGCAACGGCTGTCGCGGATCGGCCGCAACACCGTCGATCTCGATCGCGCGATCGCGTTCTACTGCGATGCGCTGGGGTTTCGCCTGGACGACGCGAGTGCGACCGCGCCGGCATGGACGCGGCTGCCCGGCATTGGCGAGGCGCCATCGCGATGCGCGCGGCTGTCGCTGTGCGCACAGCAGATCGAGCTGACCGAGTTTCCGAACGCCCAGCCGTATCCGTCCGGCAGCACATCGTGCGACCTTTGGTTCCAGCACTGCGCCATCGTGGTGGACGCCACGCACCCCGCGTACACCCGGGTGACGCAGCACGGCGCCGCGCCGATCACCTGTGGTGGCCCGCAGACGCTGCCGCCGTCGACCGGTTCGGTCGCCGCGTTCAAGTTCCGTGACCCGGACGGGCATCCGCTGGAATTGATCCATTTCCCGGCTGGGAGCGGCGATCCCGTCTGGCAATCCACGTCGACCGACCGTACTGCGCTCGGCGTCGACCACACCGCGATCAGCATCGGCGACGTCGACCGCAGCATCCGCTTTTACGAGCTGCTGGGTTTGCGCGTGGCGGCGCGTGGCGTGAATCGGGGCGTCGAACAACAACGGCTCGATGATCTCGGCGGTGTCGAGGTGGACGTGGTGGCGTTGCAGGCTGCCGCCGCGCGTACGCCGCATCTGGAATTGCTGGGTTACCGGCAGCCGCGCGGGCGTGCCAATGGCGTCATCGATCCGACCGCAGTGGCCGCCGATCGCGTGGTCTGGCGTGCCGAGGCCATCAACGTGCTGCTCGACGCCCTCGATGATGCCGGATTCACCGACGCGGTGATCGCCAGCGGCTTTAGCGACAGCGCGACGGTAGTGCTGCTGCGCGATCCGGATGGGCACCTCATCGTCCTCGACTCCGATGGCTTGCGTGGATCATGAACGACCGTTGCGAGCGCCATGCCACGCCAACGCACCCACCAGCCCCAGCGCAAACGCACCGAGCGCCAGAGGCACCCGATTCTTCTCGACCCACAACGCGGGGGATTGCGACCAGGCGCGCGCGTCGAAACGGCCGTGCGTCGCGTGCTTTCCGGCCACCGGCTCGAACAGGTTGTCCGGCCGCGCACCGGTTTCCGGCTCGTCGCTCATCTGTCCACTTTCGCCGGTACGGCCCAGGTACCAGTCCATCAGCCCCGGCACGAAACGCTGGCCCCACAGCGCGACCCAGGTCGGCGCTCCGACCGGCACGTCCCGGCGCCGGTGGCTGGCCGCGTACAGGATCGCGTCGGCTGCGACTTCCGGCTGGAAGATCGGCGGCACCGGCTGCGGGCGACTGGGCAACTTGTTGCGCGCCCACTCGAACTGCGGCGTATTGAGGGCCGGCATCTGCACCGCGGTGACGTGGATGCGGCTGTTGTCGTGGATCAGCTCGCACCGCAACGCGTCGATGAAACCGGCCAGCGCGTGCTTGGCGCCGCAGTACGCCGATTGCAGCGGGATGCTGCGGACCGACAACGCGGAGGACACCTGCACGATCGTGCCGCGATTGCGCGGGCGCATCCGTTTCAATGCCGCCATCGCACCGTACACGCCACCGAGATAGGTGACCTCGGTGACGCGCTTGAACTCGTCGGGCGTGATCTGGTCCACCGACCCGAATACCGTTGCCATCGCGTCGTTGACCCAGATGTCGATGGGTCCCAACTCGTTTTCGATGCGCTCGGCCGCGGCATCCAGCGCCTTGGCGTCCACCACGTCGACGCTGCAGGTGATGGCCTCGCCGCCGCCCAGTTCGATTTCGCGGCGCGTAGCCTCGAGGCCCTGCTCGCCACGTGCGATCAGCGCGACCTTGGCGCCGTGCTTTGCAAATGCGAGCGCGGCCGCGCGGCCGACGCCGGCCGAGGCGCCGGTGATGGCGACGACCTTGTCCTGAAATTTGCATTGGTGCGTTGTTGCGGGTGCGCTCACTATGCCCATGTTTTTCTCCTTTGACCCATCCAATGGTCATTCCGGGGGGCACGCCGGCTTTATGGCGGGACAACCCGGAATCCAGCTCTTTACCCACCGATCGAAAGGCGCTGGATTCCGGGTTCCGCCGCGATAAAGCTGCAGCGGTCCCCGGAATGACGAAAAATTTTTCGAGCCGACTACAGGCGTCCACAAACGCGCAAGCCAGCCGGGACTCCACAAACCGCCCGTCACAACTCCCCCCGCGCGGCCAGTTGCTTGATCCGGTCGGCGGTCCGGCAGGCGATGGCCTGGATGGTCAGCGAGGGATTGACGCCGCCCACGGTCGGAAACACCGAGCCATCGCAGATCCAGAGATTCTTGATGTCCCAGCTTCGGCAGTCGGCGTCGACCACGCTGTCGGCGGGATCATCGCCCATGCGCGCGGTGCCGTTGAGGTGGCAGGTGTCGTCGCGTTCGGTCCAGATTTCGCGCGCGTGGATGGCGGCAAGCGAGCGCGACATGAAACGGGTCGCGTGCTTCACCAGCGCCTTGTCGTTGTCGCACAGCGAATAGGTCACGCGTGCGATGGGCAGGCCGTACTGGTCCTTCTCGTCGGCGAGCGTGACGCGGTTGCGTTCCTGTGGCAGCGTTTCGCCGACGATCTTGAAGCCCGCCTGATGGTTGTACTTCTCCATCTCGTCCAGCAAAGCCTGCCCCCACAGGCCACGCGCACCTGCCTCGGTCTGCGCCCACGCGTTGGGCAACGGTCCTTGCGCCATGAAGCAATAGCCGCCGAAGAAATCCTTGCCCTTGTCGGCGTAATTCCAGTGCTCGGAAAGTGTAAGTGAGGGTGGCCCCTTGTACCAGCGGATTTCATCCTCGAACGTCCCGAATGCGCCCTGGTTGGTCTGCACCATCAGGTTTTTGCCGACCAGGCCGGAGCTGTTGGCAAGCCCGTCGGTGTAGCGCGCGTTCGCCGAGTTCAGCAGCAGGCGCGGCGTTTCGATCGCGTAACCCGCGACGACAACGTTGCGTGCACGCTGGAAGTGCCACGTGCCCTCGCGCTGGTAATTGACGCCGGTGGCGAGGCCCGATTCCGGATCGGTTTCGATGCGGCCGACCATCGCGAGGTCGCGGATCTCCGCACCGGCCTGCACGGCCCAGCGAACATAGGTCACGAGCTCGCTCTGCTTCGCGTTGGTGGAGCACCCGGTCACGCAAAAGCCGCGGTACACGCATGGATGCGCGAGCCCGCGCGGTGCCGACAGCGTTGCCAGCGGCGTTTCCGTCCACGCAACTCCCATGGCTTCGCACGCCCGCGCCAGCACCAGCCCCGCCGCGTTGACCTCGTGCGCGCGGTACGGATAGCGCGGCCGTTTGGGGCCCCACGGATAGGTCACCGGACCCGCGATCTTCAGTGCGTCTTCGACTTCGCCGTAGTAGCGCCACATCTCGCGCCAGTCGAGCGGCCAGTCGGCGCCATACCCCAGCAGGCTTTTCGACTTGAACCACTCGGGACGAAAGCGCAGCGCCACCATCGCGTAGTGCACCGTGGAGCCGCCGACCGCTTTGCCGCTGTTGTTGCTGCCGAGCTGGAGCGGATCATCGCCGGTGCAGATGCGTTCGTCGGTCCAGTAGAGCTTCGACTGGTGGCTTTCATCGGACGCAAATTCCTCCAGCGGCCGCCACCATGCACCAGCGTCGAACGCAACCACCGAAAAGCCGGCCTGGGCGAGTTTGCATGCGAGGGTGCCGCCCCCCGCACCCGTGCCGACGATCGCGAAATCGACCGCCTCGTTCTCGAGGTATTCGCGCATCGGCATCCAGCCGCCGACCCGCAGGGGATCGGGTGCGCAGCCGCGCTTGCCGCGCGGCGTGTGCAGGGCATCGCGCAGTGTGCTGTCAGCGTACATGTTGGTTCGTCTTGCGGGCCGTCTCTGCCTTGCCGGGCGTGGCTTCGACGGCGTCCCAGGGATCGTGACGATTGAAATACATCCGCACATAGCCGCGCGGGCTGGCCGGGCCGCCGAAGCCCATTTGGTTCCAGGAAACCGGATGCGAGTAGTACGCGGCCAGAATGTCGTGCAGCAGTCGCTCCTTGAAGAAAACCGCAGATGGCATGCCGCCCCATTCCGATGCGTCGAGTTCGCCGTGTTGCGCAGCGCGCAACAGCTCGTCCTGCACCTCTCCGGAAAGTGCATGGAACGCTTTGTCGTGCCGCGCGTGCGCGCCGGCTTCGAGCGCGGCAAGGCCCCGCTTCCATGCGTCCCGCAACGGCGGCAGGTGCGCGTTCCGATAGCCATCACGCTCGTCGCCGGCAAGCTTGCGGTCGACCAGCGCGGCGATCGGGACCGGCTTGTCGCGGCCGGATTGCGGAACCATGCGATCGCAGATCGCGCGCAGCGTTTGCCATTGCACGGCGTCGCAGAACTCCGGAGCATCGGCGGTCGCGAGGCGCGCATCGATCACCTGACGCGTGGCATCGTTCCACGACAGCCCATCGCGCTTGGCGAGCACGTCGTAACCGGGATAGCGGTCAGGCATCGGGGTGCACCTCGATCAGATCGAGCGCGGCGAGCCCCGCCAATGCAAGTCCAGTGAAGCTCGGCGGCGCCGGGATCGGCGGTCCGTTCATTACGTTCTGTCGCCAGTTTTTCCAGCCACCCATGTTGCGGCTTACGCCGAAGATGTGGAACGCCGGACCCACCAGGCCCATCAACGCGGTCAACCGCAACCACCAGCGCGCCAGCGCGCGCGGCTTGCGCGGGCGGGTGTTCGCGACTTCCGCGAGCAATGCTGCCGCGACCGGCGGCACCGTCACCGGCGCATACATGAAGGGGTCGTGGTACGCACCGCGAAAATGCAGCAGTGCCGCCTCGGCCGAGGTCGCGACGAGGCCGATCGCGGTCAGGACGGCGAGCGCGCGGCCGGCCGGCATGTCCATCACGCGTGGCGCCGTCCGTGGCGAATCGCTTTCGCGCAGGCGTTCGGAGTAATAACCCAGCAACCCGGCAAGTGCGACCGACGCCGGCGCTCCCAACGGCGCACCGTAAAAAAGGTTTTGCCAGGAAAAGTGACGCCGCCTGACGCCGACGTTGTACAGGTGAAATCCCATCCCGACGATCCCGGTGATGGCGGCGGCGAGGTAGACGGGATCGCGTATCTCATGCGCGATGGCGCGCGTATCCTGCGTTCCGTGCGCGCTCACGGCCAAGGTTGCGGCCGACGCGACCAGCGGCGTGATCATCGCCTTGTTGTGGAACGAACCACGGTAGTGTTCGACCGCACTGTCGAGCAGCGCCGAGGTTGCAATCAGGCCCGCTGCTCGATTCAAGCGACGCGCGGCTTGCACTGTCGGTCGCTGCGGTGCGGTATCGGCGCACCGCGACCGCCGCCGCACCGCTGCCGCGCCAAGCACGACGGCCAAGCCGCCCAAGCCCGCAGCCAGCGCGGTGCCCGCGGCGGAATCGATTCCGCGTTCAGCACGCGTGGTCATTGCGGGACCTCAGACGAAACACGCCAGAGTCGGCAAGATCCATCTACGGCGCCTTGATGCCGGGAAACAGCGTTGCCCAGGTCTCACGGGTGGACCCGCGCAGCATGCCGGGCACGTCCGAATCGCCTTTCAGGATCGACTCGGCCAGTGCCTTGGCCTGCTTCAACGTGATGTGCGGCGGCAGCGGTGGCACTTCCGGATCGGTGATCGCCTCGATCACGCACGGGCGATCCGCGGCCAGTGCCTCGTCCCACGCGGCGCCGATCTGCTCGGGTTTGTTCACCATGATGCCCTTGAGGCCGATCAACTCGGCGTAGCGCGCGTACGGGAAATCCGGCACGTGTTGCGCCGCGTCGTAGCGGGGGTCGCCTTCCATCGCGCGCTCTTCCCACGTCACCTGGTTCAAGTCGCGATTGTTCAGCACCATGATGACGAGACGCGGATCCTGCCATTCCTTCCAGTAATCGCCGATGGTGATCAACTCGGCGTTGCCGTTCATCTGCATCGCGCCATCGCCCACCAAGGCGATCGCGACACGGTCGGGAAACGCGAATTTGGCCGCGATCACGTACGGCACGCCCGGGCCCATGGTCGCGAGGCCACCCGACAATGACGCCATCATCCCGCGCCGTATCTTGAGGTCCCGCGCATACCAGTTGGCGGACGAACCCGAATCCGACGCCAGGATCACGTTGTCGGGCAGGCGCGAGGACAATTCCCAGAATACGCGCTCGGGATTGATCGGATCGGCAGCGTTCATCGCACGCGCTTCGATCACCCGCCACCACTCGGAAACGTTCTTCTCGATCTCGTCGCGCCAGCCGCGGTCCTGCTTCTTTTGCAGCATCGGCATCAGCGCGCGCAGCGTCGCTTGCGTATCACCGACCAGATTGATCTCCATCGGGTAGCGGATCGACAGCATCGATGGATCGATGTCGATCTGGACGCCGCGTGCCTGTCCTTCCTTGGGCAGAAATTCCGAAAACGGAAAGCCCGAGCCGATCATCAGCAGGGTGTCGCAGCCCTCCATCATGTCCCAGCTCGGTTTGGTCCCGAGCAGGCCGATGGAACCCGTGACGAACGGAAGGGCGTCGGGGAGGGCGGCCTTGCCGAGGAGCGCCTTGGCCACACCCGCACCGAGCATCTCTGCGACTTCGATCACCTCGTCGGTTGCGCCAAGCGCGCCCGCGCCGACCAGAATCGCGACTTTTGCGCCGGCGTTGAGCAACCTGGCGGCGTCAGCCAGATCATCCGCCTTCGGAACGACCTCGGGCGGACGATAGCCCAGGCCGGAATGAATGGTGCCGTGCCCGCGCGGCGGCGTTTCCACCGCTTGCAATTCCTGCAGATCGTTGGGTACGACGATGCAGGTCACGGCGCGCCGGGAAATCGCGATGCGCAGCGCGCGGTCGACGACGTGCCGCGCCTGCGCCGGCACCGTGATCATCTCGACATAGTCGGACGCCACGTCCTTGAACAGGTTGGTGAGATCGACTTCCTGCTGGTAGCGGCCGCCCAGCACGGCACGAGCCGATTGACCGACGATCGCGACCACCGGCATGTGGTCGAGCTTGGCGTCGTACAGGCCGTTCAACAGATGGATCGCGCCCGGGCCCGATGTCGCCATGCACACGCCGACCTGGCCCGAGAACTTGGCATGCGCAGACGCCATGAACGCGCACATTTCCTCATGCCGCGCGCGTACCAATTGCAGCGCACCGTCGGTGCGGTTCATCGCGCCCATCAGGCCGTTGACGCCGTCACCCGGGTAACCGTAGATGCGGCGTACGCCCCACTGGTACAGCCGGTGGAGGATGAAATCGCTTACCGTGGCAGCCATCGCGCGTCCCTTCGAGTCGATCTCCCTGCATCACTGTGTGCCGGACGCAGTGAAGTGCGCGTGAATCACGCGCCATTCGTGGCAACACCGCGTTCGCGGCCCCACACCACGGCGGCGCCGCGTCGATTGACGCCGATTTTTCCGTACAGGTTCGCGACGTGGTTGCGTACCGTGTTGCCGGAGATCTTCAACGTCGACGCAATCTCGGCGTCACCGTGGCCCTTGCAGATCAGTTCCAGGACTTCGAGCTCGCGGGGCGTCAACTGCGCCAGTTCGCCGTCGCCGCCGCCGGGATGGCGGATCTGCGCGAGCTTCTCCAGCACGGTATGACTGAACCACGAGGTGTCCTTCATCACCGTCTCGATGGCATGGATCACGTCGGCCTCCGAACGTTTGCGTGCGGTGACGTCCTGCACCACGCACAGTGCGCAGGCCTCGTCCTGGACGGTCACCGGCTCGACCGAGAGCAGTGCATCGAGCACGCCGCCGTCGCGCGTGACCAGTGACACGTCGAGGTTGCGCACTTCCTGCCCGGCATCGAGGCTGGCGCGCAACTCTTCGAGGATCCGCGCGCGTTTCCACAGCCTGATGTCCCGGACCGAGCGTCCCTGGATATCCAGGTGCTTGTAGCCCGTCAACGTGGCAAAGGCGTCGTTGGCGGCCACGATGCGCCAACCCGACCTTGCGCAGAGCAGCATCGGCACCGGCGCCAGCCGGAATGCCTTGGCAAATTGCTCCTCGCTCCGGCGCAATGACGCCTCCGCCCGCTTGCGTGCGTCGAGGTCGTTGAAGGTGAACAGCGTGCAGGCTTCTTCGCCCATTTCGATCGGCTGGGCCGCGACGATCACGAACTTTTCGACCCCGTCGTTCACCCGCAGCAGCGCCTCCTGTTGCGGGATGGTGCGGTGCGCGCGCATGGCGTCGAGCGCCGCCTCGCGGTGCTCGGCGTCACGGAGCACATCCAGTTCATGGAACGGGCGGTCGAGCACCTGTTCTTGCGCAAAGCCGGTCATCTCGAGGAAGCCGCGGTTGGCCCTGACGTAGCGGGAGTCTTTCAGCCGGAGGATCGCCGCGGGTGCCGGATTGGCCGCGAACGCACGTTCAAAGCGATCGTCGGCCGTTTCGCGCTCGGTCACGTCCTTGATGACCAGCGCCAACGATTCGATGATCTTCATCGAACTGATGACCGGAAAGCCACGCAGCTCCAGCACGCGGCGAAACTCGCCGCCGGATCGGTGCGTCACTTCCAGAATCACGTCGTCGAAGTGTTCGCCCGCCACGAGCCGGTCGAGCGGGTACTGCTTCGCCGCGAGCCGATGGTGGTTGCGATAGTGCAGCACGAATTGCTTGCGGTAGCCCGCGGCGCCGGCGCCCAACTGTGCGAGCTGCGTGCAGCCGTGCATGTCCAGCGCGGCGGCGTTGGCCCATGCGACCGAGCCGTCCAGCTCGACGATCACGACTCCCTGGATCAGGTTCGCGAGGATTTGCTGCAGCTCGCTGCGGTCCCTGGGTGGTTTCGATGCCTTGGCGCTCATCGGCTATCCCGCAAGTCTTTGGAAGGCGGTCATTTCGGGCGCAAACGGTGTCCAATGCAACCGGTAGGAACCTACCAGGCGCGCTGGTAGCAACTTCTCTTTTGCCCGGCAGGCGGAAATCGTACGCTGTCCTCCGGCCCACCACGGGCCGTCGGAGACAGGAGTTTCCCATGCAGTCCAATCATCCCGATTCATCGACGCATTCCGGCGAGCCCGATCGCCCGGATCAGCAACCGGGCCGTGCGCCACAGCGGCGGCCGCAGCGCCAGGCGCCAGGCCGCGAAGACCATGGCGGGGATCGCGATCCCGCCAACCCACGCCACGGACAGCAGCAAGAAGTCCGCAAGCCACCCAACCGCCGCTGAGGCGAAGTGGACGATCGAACCAGTTCGACCGAACCAGGAGACAACCCAACATGAAAGCACTACGCACGATTTCAGTATTCGCCCTCGCCGCTGCACTTGGCGCTGGCATCACCTTGAACACGGCAGTCGCGGCACCGCAGACGTCGTCGAGCAGTGACCACTCATCCAGCGCCGGCCAGGCGGTCAGCGACGGCTGGATCACGACCAAGGTGAAAAGCGAACTTGCCACCACCAAGGGCGTCAAGAGTATCGACATCTCGGTCACGACAGTGGACGGCAAGGTCACCTTAACTGGAATGGCACTTACTTTAGCCGGTCGGCATTTGGTGCCGCGCGTAAGCGCTTAGGTCTGAAGGCAAGAAGGAGTTGGCTGGCCCAAGGGCCGATAGGATGGTTGTGTTCGATGCACC
>JBOHYX010000060.1:0-10483 GCA_050738115.1 Rhodanobacteraceae bacterium | reverse complement strand
CAGGCGAATGCCCGCTTCGACCGACGCGCGGGTCTGCGCTTTCGCGGCCGCTGCATCGGCCCCGGCGTCGGCGGATCCGGGGCGATCCCCGGCGGTGTCGGCGCTCATGGACGATGGTCCGTCATCGCGAGCCCCGCGCCTCAGCGGCGCGAATGCAGCAGTCGGCCGATCAGCCAGCCGGCCGCGAGCGCGATCGCCACCGATTGCACGGGCTTCTCGCGCACGAACTCGCGCACGCTGTCGAGTGCGTCGCCGGCGCGATCGCGCGCCTGGCTGGCAAATTCAGTGCCGCGGTCGCGCCATTCGGTGGCCTTGTCGGTGGCGCGGTGCGCGCCACGCGCGCTCGCCTCGGCCGCGCGGTTCAGGCCGGATTCGACGCGATCGGCGGCACCGCCGAACTTGTCCTTGGCGCCGCTGACCGCGCCGCGGGTGCCTTCCTCGAATCGGGACTTGGCGCCCTCGATGCGCTCGTGCGTAGTGCCGGTGCGGTTGTCTTCGTTGCCTGGATCGTTGCTCATGGTGATCTCCTTGACTGGCGCGCCTTCCGACGCGAAGCATGCCGGGGGCTCCATTCACCCCCGGTCTCCATTCACCCCTGTTCGTGCGCTCCTCCGCTGCTGACGTGTTCGATGATTCTGTCAGCGCCCGAATGTCCGCGCGCGACGGGAACGCCCATGTTCACGCGCCGGTTACGTCCGGGTTCAGGCTGTAGGTTCCGACGAGTTCGGCCTCGTCCAGCACGTGGTCCGCGAGCGCCGGCTGGAGTTCCGCCCAGCCGAACGTCCGCGGCAGGTCGAGCCGCGCGACGTCCAGCGCATACACGCGGAAACGGTAAAGGTGCAGCAGCGCGTCGTTCCACGGCGGGCACGGCCCGTCATAGCCGAGGTAGTCGCCAGCCATGTCGGAATCGGATGCGAACCAGCCTGTGAAATCGTTGCGACCCTGGCGGGAGCCGGAGGGACCCTTGGGGTTCTGTTTGCCGCGCGGCGTCACGCCGTCGCTGCACGCGCCCGCCGCGATCGCCGTGCAGGTGGGCGGGACGTCGACCATCAGCCAGTGCGCGAAGTCCACGCGCGGCAGGTCGGCGGGCACGGTGCGGCCGCGCTGGTTGACGTCGTCGCCGCGGCTCGGTACGTCGCGGTCGATGCAGGCGAGCGCGAACGATTTGGTCGCCGCGGGCGCATCGCGCCACGCCAGATGCGGGTTGCGGTTGGCCGACAGTGCGAACGGCTCGCCGTCGTCGCCGCGCTTGCCGAACGCGAACTCGGCCGGGATCGGCGCATTGTTTTCGAAACTGTGGCTGGTCAGTTGCATGTCGCCTCCATTTGACTGGCGGGGAGATGGTGCACGTCTTAACACGCTGGACGCGGATATGCGCGGATCATCGGCGCGCATCCTCGGTGATCCGCGCCAAGGGTCCCGGCGCGCGGCCAGCAATTCTCATTATGGAGTCAGCAACCGCTGTGGGAGCGGCGGGTCGCCGCGACGAATGTGACGGACTGCGACAGGGACAGCTTGCGGCGAGACCCGTCGCGGGCACCGCCCGCTCCCACAAAAAGCATGGGCATTTCGCAACCGCTGTGGACCGCGACGGAGCCATGATTAGAATTGCTGGCGCGCGGCGGAAGCCGCCGTGTCCGAACCACGATACGTGACCCGATAGATCACCCCGTTGTAGTCGTCCGATACCAGCAGGCTGCCGTCGCGCAACGGCTGCACGTCCGCCGGCCGGCCCAGCGTCTTCTGGCCGTCCAGAAATCCGGTGAGGAACGGTGCGGACCCGGTGACCTTGCCGTCCTTGCCGACGTGCACCACGACGACGCGATAACCGACCTTGCTCGAACGATTCCACGAGCCGTGCTCGGCGATGAAGATCGCGCCCTCGTAACTCGCCGGAAACATCCGGCCGACGTAGAAGCGCATGCCGAGTGACGCCACGTGCGCGCCAAGGCGCAGCGCGGGCTGCGCGAAATCGCTGCACGGATGACCCTTGCCGTACTTCGGATCCGGGACGTCGCCGGCATGGCAGTACGGATAGCCGAAATTCTCGCCCATCCTGCCGACGCGGTTCAGCGTGTCGTCCGGCACGTCGTCGCCCATGACGTCGCGACCGTTGTTGGTGAACCACAGCGCGTGCGTGCCGGGCTGCCAGTCGAAGCCCACGCTGTTGCGGATGCCGCTCGCGACGGTCTGCCAGTCGGATCCATCGGGATTCATCCGGATGATTTTCGCGTAATCGCGGCCTGGATCGCAGATGTTGCAGGGCGCTCCGATCGCGACGTACAGCTTGCCGTCCGGGCCGAACGCGATGAAGCGCCAGCCGTGGTGGGTCTTCGTCGGCAGCTTGTCGGTCACCACGACCGCTTGGGGCGGATCGGCGAGGTGCGCCTCGATGTCGGGATACTTCAGGATTTTGCTGACGGCCGATACGTACAGCGCGCCGTCGTGGAAGGCGACGCCAACCGGCATCTCGAGATCCTGCGCGATCACGTACGTATGTTCGGCGCGGCCCGTTGCGTCCATGCCCGTGAGCGCATACACCTTGCCTTCGCGGAACGAGCCCACGAACACGGTGCCATGGGTGCCGAGCGCGACTTCGCGCGCGTTCGGCACCTCGTCGCTGTAGATCGAAACGTGGAATCCAGCCGGCACTTCAAGCTGCGCGAGCGGAGGCGCTGCCGCACCCGCAAACGGTGCCGCTGCCAAGGCCGCCCCAGCGAGCGCAACCGCGCAACCCCTGAATCCGTTCATGGCAACGTCTCCCGGCCGCCTCGATCAACGAGCCTACCGGCCGAAGTGTTAGGGAAAGGCGAACGCCGCGGGCGCCTTCAACTTCCCAACGCCGTAAAGGCTTCGGAGAGCACTTCGTGGTAGTGCGCCGCGTGCCCCGGCGGGAAGCGCGCCGGCAGGCCGCCGCGGCCCGTGCTGGCGCCCCGCCACGCCGGGCCCGGCGCGAGTTCGAGCCCCCTCAGGAATGCGCGAAGCTGCATCCGCGCATCCGAGTCGCCGGCCGCGAGCGGGACGTCGGGATCGACCCACAGGCTTGGCAGCATTCGCGCGGCCGCGGCGAGATGGACGGCGGCAGTCCGCTGCCAGCGCGCGCCCGCCGCGGGATCGGGCATCGCGAACCCGCCGCTACCGCCGAACGCCAGCCAGTCGAGCAGCGCGTCGCGTGGCTCGCGCGCGACGATCACGAGACGCGTGCCCGGCAGGGCGCGCCGGATCGCGGGAACCACCCGCGCGTCGAGCACCGGAATCCAGTCGACGATCCGACCGCCTGCAGGCGCCCCGATGCGTTCCAGCGATAGCCGGTAGCGGCGTGCCAGCAGCGCCAGCGCCGCCGGGTCGAGCTGCGCGAGGCGCAGATCGAACGGTGCGCCGATGAAATCCGGCACCGCGTCGAACCGCTCGTGCCGCACGAACCAGCCGGGCTGGTCGGACAGCAGCGCCGCGACCTCGCCGACGCCGGAGCCGGGCAGCCCACACAGCAGGATCGGTGCCGAGCCGCGCGCGTCGGCCACGCCGGGTTCCTCCGCAAGCCGTTGCAGCGCCGCGCTCGCGGTGTCGTCGAGCAACGGCAACTCGGGCAGCGGTTTGACGGCGAGGCGCTGCGCCCGACCGAACGCATCAACCGCGTCCTGCCACTGCTCCAGGCGGTCGAACGCGAGGCCGAGGAGGCGCTCGAAGCGGCGCGCGAGCTGCGGCGGCTTGCCCTCGAACTGGCGCGCGTCGATGCGCTGCAGGCGCTGCACCGCCGCGGCGGGATCGCCCGCGAGCAGCGCGCCGCGCGCACGCAGCATCGCCAGTGCCGGGCGCGGCGATGCCGCCGCGAGATCGGCCTTGGCCAGCGCCGCATCGGCGTGGCCGGTGCGGTCCAGCGCCAGCGCGTGCAAGGCCTTGACGTCGATGTCGTCAGGCCAGTGCGCTTCCGCCTCCCGCCACGCATCGAGGGCATCGTCAGGGCGGCCGGAACGCGCCAGCAGCGTGGCCAGGCCGACGCGCGTCTCCACGTCGTCCGGTTGGCCGGCGACGTGCGCGCGCAGGCCATCGATCGCCTGCGCGAGCTGGCCGCTGCGCGCCAGCGAGTCGGCGCGCCGGATCGCCGCCTGGTGCAGGCCCGGATCCGCGCGCAACGCCTCGTCGTATTGCGCGATGGCCTCGTCGTCGAGGCCGCGCAAGCGCGCAATGTCGCCGAGCGCGGTATGCGCCGCGCCAGGTTGCTCGCCCCGCGCGATCAACCCTTCCAGGATCGGCAGCGCTTCGGCGACCTCGCGCTTGCGCACGTGCACCTCGGCACGCAGCGCCAGCGCGCGCGGTTCGTCGGGCCGCAGCGACAGCGCCTTGTCGAGCGCCTGGCCCGCGAAGTCGAGCAATCCCAGGTCCAGCATCGCGTGCGCATAGCCGACCTGGACATCGGGACCGTCGGGGGCAAACCGGGTCGCTTCGGTGAACCATTTGAGCGCGCCCGACGCGTCGCCGCGCGCGCCGGCTACCGTGCCGAGCCCGCCCAGCGCCTGCACGTCATTCTCGTCGGCGCGCAACGCCACCTTGAAGTGGCTCTCCGCGGCGGCGAGATCGCCACGGCGCAACGCCACCCGGCCGAGGCCCGCGTGCACCGCCGCCAGATTGGGGTTCAACCCGCGCGCCTGTTCGTACGCGCGCCCGGCTTCCTCGAGCCTGCCCTGGCTGAGCTGCATCTCGCCGAGCGTGTACCAGCACGTCGCGCGCCCGGGCTCGAGTTCGCTGGCGCGTGTCACCAGTGCGAGCCCCTCCTGAACATCGCCACGCTGGGCGCGCAGGATGCCGAGCAGGTGCAACGCCTCGGCGTCGTCCGGGTGCGCGGCAAGCCATTGCCGGTATCCGTCCTCGGCTTCGCCGAGGCGTCCGCTGCGCTGCAACTGGATCAGGTCTTCAAGCATGCATGGCTCCGGCTCACACGAAACAGCAGACGCGTCGACGCTCCATTCCCGTCGTTCCGGGGCTGCCCGCGCGCTTTGCGGGCAGAACCCGGAATCCAGCTCTTGCTGCGAAATGTCGAAGAGCTGGATTCCGGGTTCCGTCGCCGGTTGAGCTGGCGACGGCCCCGGAATGACGATTTCAGGTTGTTCGGCGAGCATCGCCCCGCGCGGGGTCGAGAAGCTTACGAGCGATCGCCCGCATCTATCGGATCGTCCCTGATCGCCGCTTCGACGAAGGAATCCGCAAGCGCACGTTTCTTTGCGTCACCGGCACCGGAACGGCCATCCATGGCCTGACTTTCCACGACAGCGGCTTCGACGGGAATGGATCGTTCCAACCTCTCCACGATGTAATCCTCGGCCCAACTGTCGAGATGCCAGTCGCGGATGAAACCGCAGTGCCCGCCGTACCGTGTGACGGTCACGTCGACGCAGGCCGGCAGCGTCATGCCGGCGAGGTCGGAGGCGGGACACACCGGGTCGTCGGCCGCCGCCAGAATCGATGCCCGCACGCGCAGGCGGGCGAGGCGATCGCCGGCGACGGAATAGCCGTCCAGATAATTGTCGAGGCTGCCGAAATCGGTGTGCCGCAGCACCAGTGCCTCGGTGAGCGTGCGCAACGTGCCGCGCAGATCGAGCGATGCGAACAGCTTGGCGTCGGCAAATGCGCGCTGCTTGGCCTTGAGTGACCGCGTCCATTTCCACATGAAATAGTCGTGGTACATGCGTGGCGCGTGTTCGAGCTGGAACAGGCCGGCGTGCGGGTCGATCACCGGGCACACCGCGACGGTCTGCGCGAGCGCCAGGCCTGCCTGCGGCGCGCGCAGCGCCACCCGCAACGCGAAGTTGCCGCCCAGCGAGAACCCGATGAGCGCTAGCGGGCGCTCGGGATAGCGTTGCTGCACGTCCCGCATCGCGCCGACGACTTCGTCGATCAGGCACGAATGGAACAGGCCGCGGTTCAACGCGTGGGTACCGCCGTGGTCGCGGAAGTTGAGCCGGAATACGTCCCAGCCTTCCTCGAGCATGCGGGCGCCGGTCTGCAGCAGGTAGGTGGAACGACTGCTGCCCTCCCAGCCGTGGAACAGCACCGCGAGTCCCCGCGCGCGCGCACGGACGCGCTGCGCCGTGTGGTAACCGGCAAGGCGCACGCCCTCGCCGCAATCGAGGATCACGCGCTCCGCGTCGCGTTCCAGCGCTCGCGCCCGCCGCGCGCGCAGGGCGCGACGCAGCGCGCTCGAGGCCAAAATCGACTGCACGTGCGGGCTGCGCAGCCACCACGCGGGGTGGAAGTCGTCGGCGGCGGTCGGCGTCATGTGGCGAGGCCGAGGACTTGGGCGATTTCCGCGCGGGCGGTCTCGGCCATCCGCCGACGGCCGTACGCGGGATCGAAGTGCACCGGGTTCAGGAAATGCACTTCCGCGGTCAGCGAACGGGTCGCCATCACGCGAAAAACGTTGTGCAGGAAGCTCTCGTCCGACGCGAACAGCACTTCGAGTGACGCCTTGCCGTCGCGCAGGTAACGCAGCGCCACCGGCTGCACCGGCGCCGCGGCATCCAGCGCCGCCTGCAGGATGCGGGCATGGAACACCTTGAGGGTTCCGGCGGGTGCGGCGCCACCCTCCGGAAACGCGGCGACGCTGCGCCCGCCGCGCAGCCGCTCGGCCATCCGCTCGATCACCGCCGCCAGCGAATGCATGTCGCCGCGCCGGTGGAAGATCGTGCCCCCGCGGCGCGCCATCCAGCCGACCAGCGGCCAGCGCCCGATTTCGGACTTGGCCACGAAGTCGGCCGGCCGCTGTGAATGCAGCACGGTGATGTCCATCCACGAGCCATGGTTGGCGACGAACATCACCGGGTCGTGCAGCGGTTCGCCAAAGCGCACCACGCGGACGCCGAACAGGCGCAGGAACAATCGCGACCAGTTGCGCAGCAGGGCGGCGCCCGCGGTGCCGGGCCGGGGGCCGCGCGGCAGCAGGACAACCGCGGCAAGGCAGCCGCCGACGACCAGCAGCAATATCAGCGGCAGGCGCCACGCGCAACGTATCGGACCCAAGAGATTCCCGCGGGATTTTTCGATCCCGCTACTTTAACGGCAGTGTGCCGGCGCGCGCAGCCGTTCGTGCTTGGTCCTAAAATGGACGCATGCCGCCGAGGATTTCGCGATGAGCTCCACTCCCAACCGTGTCGAACACCCGCGAAACGACCGGGGTTACGTTCCGGTTTACGCGACGGGCACCGTCGAGCAGCCATGGGCTGACTACACGCCGACCGAGCACGAAGTGTGGGCCACGCTGTTCCGCCGCCAGCGCGAAGTCCTGAAGGGCCGCGCCTGCGACGAGTTCCTCGACAACCAGGTACGTTTTGGCATGACCCCCGACGCGATCCCGAAGTTCCAGGACCTGAACCAGGTGCTGAAGGCCGGCACGAACTGGGAGATCGTGGGCGTCGAGGGCCTGCTGCCGGACGAGGTGTTCTTCGACCACCTCGCGCACCGGCGATTTCCCGTCACCTGGTGGGTCCGCAAACCCGAGCAACTCGATTACCTCGCCGAGCCCGATCTGTTCCACGACCTGTTCGGCCACGTGCCGATGCTGCTGAACCCGGCTTTCGCCGACTACGTGCAGGCCTACGGCCGCGGCGGCGTCAAGGCGCACAAACTCGGCGCCGATGCGCTGATGCACCTCACGCGCCTGTACTGGTACACGGTCGAGTTCGGGCTGATCGACACACCCGCGGGCGTGCGCATCTACGGTTCCGGCATCGTCAGTTCCAGGGGCGAGTCGGTGTACTCGCTGGAGTCGGACGGGCCCAACCGCATCGGCTTCGACCTCGAACGCATCATGCGCACGCAGTACAAGATCGACACCTATCAGCAGACTTACTTCGTGATCGACAGCTTCCAGCAGTTGATGGACGCGACCCAACCCGACTTCACGGCGATCTACAAGCACCTCGAAGGCACGCCGGATTTCCCGGCCGCCGCGGTGCGCGCCGATGACCGCGTGATCCACCGCGGGACGGGCGAGGGGTGGGCCAAAACCGACGGCGCCTGATCGTATGTGCATCGAGGCAGAAGCCGACCACGGATCGCCACAGAACACACGGATCGAACGCCGTTATCCGTGATCATCCGTGCAAATCCGTGGTTGAGAGCTCGTCGTCGTGTAGCGTCGGTCCCGGGGCCAAGCCGATCTACGATCGCTTGCGCTGCACGGCGCTGACTTCCAGCACCGCTGCGATGCGCTCGCCGCTCCAGCGGTAGATCAGGTGCTTGCCCTGCACGCAGGGCTTGGCGAGATCCGGATAAAACAGCGCGGCGCACTCGCCGCCCTTGCGGCGCGCACTCCCGAAGACAATGCCGTTGGAACCCTCCGCGCGCAAGCGGATTCCCAGCTTGCGAGAGGCGAGGTAACTCGCCGGGTCGTGCTCGGCCGCCCAGCCGCCACGGATGTCGTGCAACGCGCCGTGCACGCCCGAGACATAACAGCGCATGGTGAGGTCGATCGGCGGTTCACGCGTCGCTGCCAGAAAGGCCTCGCGATGGAACACCGTCTCTTCGACTGCGGTGTCGAACTCGTGCGCGAGGTACAGCACGCCGTAGCTGCCGTCGGAAAACCGGCTGCCCTCGAGGCTGACGTGGGTGAATGCCGCCATCAGCGGCGTGGTACCGGGCCCGCTGACGCGATGTTCCTTCGGCACGTTCGACAACTCGCCCCACGCCTCGCGCAGGCGCGGATTGGTCAACGCCTCGATCTGATAGAGCGCGTCGAGGTCGGCGGCGTCGGCGATCGCGTCGAACACGCCGACCGGCGGAAAACGGCTCGACACGATCCGGTACGCCCGCTGCCAGCGGATGCGGTGGAGGGGTGGGTTGTTGGCGGTCATCGCGGAAGCGTGATTCCGCCTTGTCGCTCGAGGCGCGACGAGGCAATCAAATTCCTGTCGTCATTCCGGGGCGACCTGCAGCTTCATCGCAGGTCGAACCCGGAATCCAGTTTTGGAACCTGTCGATGAGCGGCAAAAGCTGGATTCCGGGTTCCCTCGCCGATGAAGCCGGCGAGGGCCCCGGAATGACGACGTTGTTGCTGGATCGGAGCCCGCTCAACCCCTTTGCGCGTCGAGGTACTGCCGCACGACATACAGGTCGGCAACGTGGCCCGACAGCATCCGCTCGAGCGCACTCCTGCCGCCGAAGGTCGGTGCCGCATTCGGCGTGCGCAGCCACGCGTCGGCGCGATCCGGTTGCGGAAACAGGATCGCCAGGGCCTTGAAGATGCCAAGCAGATAGCTGATCCGCTCGAGCGTGTCGTGCGACAGCGCGCCATCGCGCTCGCGTTTCCATTTGTAAAAGGTCGACTCCGGAGGCTCGCCCAGCAGCGTGCGCTGCTCGGCGACACGCAGCTTCCAGCGTTCGGCCAGCTTGAAGAACCCGCGCAGCGCCGGCGCGGCAAGCGCAGGCTCCGGTCCTGCGCGATACATGCCGCGGGCATCAGCGACGTGGTCGGCGCGTTCGTTCATCGCAGTTCCTCCTTGAAGACGATATGGATGTTACTGCATGTATGAAGTTGCGGCAACCGCACCTTCGACCCACGGTTCATTCGATGCGCTGGCGCGGCACCCCGGCATGGACAAGATAGGCATCGAGCCCGCGCTCGCGCGTTTCGGCAAAGATTTCGCCGGTGGCGCTGAAGTGCATCCGGTCCGGACGGAAATTGCGGAAATCGCGGCGCAGGCGGCACCACGCGCCGAGGGTCCACACAGGGCCCCAGCACGCAAGGCACAGCGGCTCGATCTCGCGCGTGCTCTCGGCGCCGGCCTCGTCGCGATAGTCGATCCTCAGCACCCGGCACGCGCCGATGGCTTCGTGCAGCGCATCGACGATTCCCGACTTCGCCTCGTACCAGCGCTGCGGCACGAATACCCGCGAGCGGTCGGCGCGGTCGCGCAGCCCGGCCGGCAGCACCGCATGGATCTTCAGCAACGCGGACTTCGCGCCGTCCGCGAGCCTGCCCCCGGCGAACGCGCGCACGAAGCGCGTGCCGACCACGAGTGCCTCGAGTTCTTCCGCGGTGAACATCAGCGGCGGGATGTCCGAGCCCTTGCGCAGCACGTAACCGACACCCGCCTCACCTTCGATCGGCACGCCCGAGGTCTGCAGGTCGGCGACGTCGCGATACACCGTGCGCAACGACACGCCGAGCGAGTCGGCCAGCCGCCGTGCCGGCAGCGCGGTGCGTCGGCCCTGCAGGGCATGAATGATGAGGAACAGGCGGTCGGCGCGGCGCATGCAACGATGATCGCAGACTCGTCGGATCGTCGCAGTTGCCCGACGACAGCCCACGCCTGATCGCACGGGACAAGGCGTGCACACGACGTGAGCGTCCGCAGTCCGCGCTGCGGGCCGGATTCACGCGTTGCGCCCGTCCAGGAGGATGGTCCAGGCGTCAATGCGCAGGATCTGCAACTGACGCGACTGCTGCCATGGGTCTTCCGCAAGACGCGTGCGAACCGCGTCTTCGCTG
>JBOHYX010000059.1:0-10510 GCA_050738115.1 Rhodanobacteraceae bacterium | reverse complement strand
GTCGTGGGCAGCGCCTATCCCGACCAGATCGGGGACGTGCCCATGAAAGATCGCGTCGCCGCACCGCAGCCGACCTGGCATCCGGCCCGCGCACTCCCGCGCTTGCCAACTCGCCGAGTTGCACAAGACGGCCTGCGCACCGATGATCGGCCCACGGTCGCCGCGCACTCCGGCTGACACGTTCCTTTGGCTCGCGCCCGGGGACCTGTTGTGGCAGCGGAGTGCCGGCGACTGCTCACTTCCCGTACAGCGAGAAATCCGCCATGTCGTCAAGCAATGACCACACCATCGCGTTGGACGATCGCCGACTGAAGCGCCACATCGGCATGGTCGGGCTGCTGTTCGCCTCGGTCGGCTCGATCATCGGCTCGGGGTGGTTGTTCGGGGCCCTGTTTGCGGCAGAACAGGCGGGGCCGGCTGCAATCGTCTCGTGGTTCGTCGGCGGGATCATGATCCTGTTCATCGGGCTGACCTACGCCGAGCTCGGCACGATGTTCCCGCTCTCGGGTGGCGTGGTGCGTTTCCCGCACTTCGCGTTCGGATCGTTCGCCAGCTACACCAACGGTTGGATCACGTGGCTCGCGGTGGCCTCGACCGCGCCGGTCGAGGTCGAGGCGGCGCTGCAGTATGCGAACAATTACATCCCCTGGCTGCAGCACCTGAAAAACGGCGTGCCGGTGCTGACCACGGCGGGGTTTTTCGTTGCGTGTGGATTGATGCTGCTGTTCTGCATCATCAACATGTTCGGCATCCGCTGGTTCGCGCGGATCAATACCGCACTGGTGTGGTGGAAACTCGGGATCATCTGCCTCGTGATCGTCGTGTTCCTCTCGAGCGACTTCCACATTACCCGCTTGGCCGACCCGACCCACGGCGGCTTCGTGCCGCTCGGCTGGCACGGGGTGTTCTCGGCGATCGCAACCGCCGGCATCGTGTTTTCGTATCTCGGCTTCCGGCAGGGTGTGGAACTGGCCGGCGAGACCGACAACCCGCAGCGCAACGTGCCGATCGCGGTGATTGCCTCGCTGATCATCTGCGCGATCATCTACATCCTGCTGCAGATCGCGTTCATCGGCGCCCTGCCGATTTCGGCGCTCGCCAACGGTTGGGACAAGATCGGCGTCACGTTTACCGGGGGCCTGAGCGGCCACGCGATCGCGTTCGGGCCGCTGGCGGCGCTGGCTTCGACGATCGGCCTCACGTGGCTGATGCTGCTGCTGTACATCGATGCTTTCGTTTCGCCCGCGGATACCGGCCTGATCTACACCACCCTGACCGCGCGCCTGTCGTACGCGATGGGCCGCAACCGCAATGCGCCGAAAGGGCTGTCCAAGGTCAACAACAACGGCGTGCCGTGGGTCAGCCTGATCCTGACCTGGTTCGTGTGCGTGATCTTCTTCCTGCCGTTTCCGGGCTGGCAAGTGTTGGTCGGTTTCGTGACGTCGGCCACCGTGTTGTCGTTCGGCTCGGGCCCGTTGACGATGATGGCGTTGCGCAGCGAACTTCCCGACCACAAGCGTCCGTTCCGACTGGGCGGCGGCTGGATCATCCCTTACCTCGCGTTCCTGTCCTCCAACCTGATCGTGTTCTGGTCCGGCTGGGACATCGTCTGGAAGTTGATGCTGGCGGTGGTGCTGGGGCTGATCCTGTTCGCTATCCAGGAAGCGGGCTGGGGCAAGCAGACGCCAAGGCTCGATTTTCGTTCCGGGTTCTGGATCCTGCCGTGGCTGGCCGGCCTCACGATTATCAGTTGGGTGGGACGTTATCCCGACCTCAGCAAACACGCGGGCAACCTGGGATATCTGGATCTGATTTCCGGCGTCATCGTGATCGCGGTCTTCTCGGCGTTGATCATGTGGCTGGCGCATTCGCTCCGCCTGCGCGGCCCGCGCGTGATCGAACACCTCAACGAATCCTGGGTCGACGAGACAGCCGCGAACGATCATGCCTGAGTGCCTGCGCCGGAGTTCCGAGGTCGACCCGATATCGACCCTGCCTGCATTGATTCACCGGTCGGACACTCCACCCCGGCGCGCCCGCTCCGCGCTGCCGTGAGACAATCACCGGTCGCGGCCGCGCGTCTCGCGCGGCCGTTTGCATGTGCGAAGTCCGGCTGCCATGTCCCCGATCTCCCGTGCCCATTGGCAACTGCACTTTTGCGTGCTGCTCTGGGGCTTCACGTCCATCCTCGGCAAACTGATCACGCTCAGCGCGCTGCAGCTCGTGTGGTGGCGCATGCTGATGGTGGTGCTCGCGCTGCTGCTCGTGCCCGCGATCTGGCGCGAGCTGCGCAGGATGCCACCGCGCCGGATCGCGGCCTACGCCGGCATCGGCGTGCTGGTGGCGATGCACTGGCTCACCTTCTACTCGGCGGTGAAACTTGCCAATGCCTCGGTGGCCGCCACCTGCATCGCACTGGCACCGGTGTTCCTCGCCGTGATCGAACCGTTGGTGATGGGCCGCAAGTTCGAACCAAAGGAGCTGCTGCTGGGCACCGCGGTGGTACCGGGGGTCGCGCTGGTGGTCGGTGGCGTACCCGCGGACATGCGCATCGGCGTCGCGGTAGGCGTGGTGTCGGCGCTGTTCTGCGCGACCTTCGGCGCGTTCAACAAGCGCATGACCGACGGCGGCGGCCCACTCACGGTGACCTGCATCGAACTCGGCGCCGGCATGGTGTTCCTGACGCTCGTCACCGTGTTCTGGCATGCCGAAGGCAGCTTCGTGCTGCCTGACCTTCACGATACTGTGCTGCTGCTGGTGCTGGCACTGGTGTGCACCCTGCTGCCGTTCGCGCTGTCGCTGGCGGTGCTGCGCAAGCTGTCGGCGTATACGGTGCAACTCGCGACCAACCTCGAACCGGTGTACGCGATCGCGCTCGCGGTGATCGTGCTGGGCGAACAGCACCAGCTCGACCTGTGGTTCTACGGTGGCGTCGCGATCATCCTCGGCGCGGTATTCGTGAATCCGCTGCTCGGGCGCCACCCTGCGGCGAAGCCACCCGCGGCGGTCATGGGGACCGCCGAATCGAAGGCGCTCGATTAAGCCATGCTCCGACGTCGCGCCGACACCCAATGCCGGCGCCGCGCGGCTGGATCAAACGCGCTCCTGCTTCCTGGCGTGCTTCTCCGCGCGCTTTTCCTTCAGTGTCTTCTGCGGCTTCTTCTTGTCTTCCTTCTTTTTCTCGACGCCTTTCATACAGCCCTCCGGATGACAGTGGACCCGCGCGTGCAAGGTTGCGCCAGTCCGCAGCGACGCGCAAGGGGTGGCGGCGGAATCGCGCGGGAGTCATGGCAGAATGCCGCGGTGGTCAAACGGTTCGCCCCAACGGAACCGGCCTTGCGACGCGGAACGCGGTCGGCCGGGATCGCGCTGGTGCTGCTCTCGTGCGTGGCTGTGGCGACCCACGCGCAGGCGCCCGCGCCACCCACGATCGATGACGCCCTGTCCCGGCAGATCGACGCCTACATCGACCAGCCGCAGTTCGCCCGCGCCGATTGGGGGATCGCCGTGCGCTCGCTGGATACCGGCGACGTCCTGTACGCGCGCAATGCCGATCGCCTGTTCGTGCCGGCGTCCAACGTCAAGCTGTTCACCACCGCGCTGGCGCTGGCGAAGCTCGGCGGCGCGACGCGGATCGCGACCACGCTGTACGCCACCTCGACCCGCGTCGACGCCCGCGGCACGCTGCACGGCGATCTGATCCTGTACGGCCGCGGCGACCCGTCTCTGGGCCTGAAAGACATCTCGCCGGACTGGGCCGACCGCTTCGCGGCGGCACTGGCGCAACGCGGGATCAAGCGGATCGATGGCAACCTCATCGCCGACGCCACGTATTTTTCGGGTACGCCGGTCGGTGCCGGCTGGGAGGCCAACGACCTGCAGACCTGGTTCGGTGCGGTGCCGTCCGCGCTCGACGTCGACGGCAACCTGATCCGGGTCGAGGTCACGCGCGAGGGACGCCGCTGCTGCAGCGTCAGCGTCACCCCCGGGGCCGCGGGCGTTCGCGTGGTGAACCTGGCCGGCAACACCACGCGCGATCCGCTGGGGCTGTATCGGCCGGTCGGCTCGAGCACCCTGTACGCGATCGGCCAATTGCCGGCCGGGACCCGCAGGCACACCTACGCGCTGTCGATGCCCGACCCCGCGCTTGCGGCGGGCAACCTCCTGCGCGAGGCGCTGGCACGCCGGGGGATCATGCTGGCAGGCACGGTGACGCCCGTGCGGTGGCCGCAATCGGACGCCGCATTGACCCGTCCGGAAACGGTTGCGATCGCAAGCATCGATTCGCCATCGATTGCGCAGTTGGTCGACCACACGCTGAAAGACTCCGACAATCTGTTCGCGCAGTCGCTGCTGCTGCAGGTGGGGGTCATGGCGGCGCAGCGCAACGACTGCACGAGGTCGACGCCGCCGGACACCAGCGCCGGATGGGCGCTGTGCGCGCTGCGTGGCCTGGTGAATCAGGCCGGGATTCCGCCGGACGCGGTGCTGCTCGACGAAGGCAGCGGCCTCACGCGCCGCGACCTCGTCACGCCGAACGCGTTCGTGCAATGGCTCGCGTGGAGCAGCACGCAACCGTGGGGCCCGGACCTGCGCGCGGCGCTGCCGGTCGCGGGCGTCGATGGCACGCTTGAATTCCGGTTTCGCGACGGCAACGCCACCGGCAACCTGCAGGCCAAGACCGGCACCCTCAGCCAGAACTACACGCTGGCCGGCTTCGTCACCGACGCGGCGGGCGAGCACCTCGTGTTCTCGTTGATGCTGAACCGTTACCCGCGTTGGGAAGTCGCGCGCGAGTACCCCGAAGCGCCCTCCCCGACACGCGCGCTGGACGCGATCGCGCGGATCCTGGCGCAACACGGAGCCCGATGATGCGGCGATCGCAGTAACCTGTGGTTACACGCACTCTGGCAGTGCGTGCCGCGAGGTTTCCGCATGTCCGATCACGCAACCAGCCACGCCATCGACATGGACACCGGCGCGATGGCCGGAATCGCGTCCGAGGGCATCCTGCTCGCGGGCGGCATGTGCGCGGTCCTGTTGCAGGTCGCGCATCCCGCGGTCGCGCGCGGCGTCGCGCGACACAGCAACTTCACCTGGCGCGCGATGGATCGCCTGCGCGCGACCATGACCTACGTGTATTGCATGACCTTCGGTGATCCGGAGGAACGCCGGGTCATTCGCGACCACGTCGATCGGGTGCATCGCGGCGTCAACGGTCGCGGCTACGACGCCCTCGACCCGGACCTGCAGCTCTGGGTTGCGGCAACGCTCTACCACACGTCGAGGATGCTGTACGAGCGCTGGGTCGGGCATCTCGACCGCGACACCGCCGAGGCGGCTTATCGCCAGTACCGGGTGCTGGGCGTGGCACTGCAGATGCGCGACGACCAGTGGCCGGCCGACCAGGCGGCATTCCGCAGCTACTGGAATGACACGCTGGACCGGTTGCAAGTGAACGACGCCGCCCGCGGAGTCTGCCATGACCTGTTCCATCCCCGTCGCATCCCGCCATGGATGCGTGTGGCGATGCCGCTCAACCGGCTGATCACGGGCGGCTTGTTGCCGGAGCGACTGCGGGACGCCTATGGAATCGAGTGGAACGCGCGGCGAGCGTGGCGCTTCCATGCCTTCTCGAACGGGACGCGTCTCATCTACCCGCATTTACCGAGGACGATTCGACAGCTCCCGAAAACGTGGTATCTGCACGACATGCGCCGCCGTCTCGCGCACGATGGCGTCCACCACTCGTACCACGCGCCCACGCACGTGTGACTGGCGGTCAACCGAGATAACACGGGCCGGTTTCGCGCACCTCGACCGTGGCCCATTCGGCGGCCGGACACAGGGCGGCAAGTTCCAGTGCTTCATCGCGCGTCGCACAGTCGACCAGGAAGAAACCGCCGACCATTTCGCGCGCCTCGGTGAAGGGTCCGTCGCGCAGGCTGCGCTTGCCGGCGTGAACCTGCACGCGCTGCCCTTCGCCATCGCTCTTCAACGATGAATACGCGCGCAGCACGCCGCGTGCCTTCAGGTCATCGGCATAACGCAGCATCTGCGCGTACACCGCCCGACCCTCTTCTTCCGTGCGTTCCGCGCGTTGTCCGCGCGGTTCGACCACCAGCAGCATGTAAGCCACCGCAACCTCCTCAACCGGCGCACGCTGCGGCGCGACCGCGCAGCAATTCCGACTCGCGTGCGTTGGCGGTCATCGCCGCCGCCCGTTCGAACTCCACGCGCGCCTCGGCGCGCCGGCCCAGCCTGAACAACAAATCGCCACGCACGCCCGGCAGCAGATGGTAGCCGGCGAGCGCGCGCTCGTTGCGCAGCGCGTCGACGAGGACCAGTCCCGCCTCGGGGCCTACGGCCATCGCGACGGCGACCGCGCGGTTCAGCTCGACCACGGGCGATGGCGCGACCACCGCCAGGCGCGCGTACAGCGAGGCGACTTGCGGCCAATCGGTGTCGCCGACGCGCAGGGCCCGCGTGTGGCAGGCGGCGATCGCCGCCTGCAGCGCGTAGTTGCCGTCCGCGCCACCCAGTTCCTGCGCGCGCTCCAGCGCTGCCAATCCGCGCCGGATCAGGAGCCGGTCCCAGCGCGAGCGGTCCTGGTCCGCGAGCAGGATCGGCGAGCCGTCCGCGGCGACACGCGCGCCGAGGCGCGACGCCTGGATCTCCATCAGCGCCGCCAGTCCATGGACTTCCGGCTCGCGCGGCGCGAGGCCCGCCAGCACCCGTCCGAGGCGCAGCGCCTCCTCACACAGCGCGGGCCGCACCCAGTGATCGCCCGAGGTTGCGGCGTAACCTTCATTGAAGATGAGGTAGATCACCTCCAGCACGGCTGCCAGGCGCGGCGCACGTTCATCGCCGCGCGGTACTTCGAACGGAACGCCCTTCGCCGCCAGCGTGCGCTTGGCCCGCACGATCCGCTGCGCGACGGTGGGTTCGGACACGAGGAACGCACGCGCGATTTCGGGCGTGGTGAGGCCAGCCAGCATCCGGAGCGTGAGCGCCACCTGCATGTCCCGGGTGAGCACTGGATGGCAGGCGGTGAAAATCAGCCGCAGCAGGTCGTCGCCGATGTCGTCATCGAGTGAATCGGCGTGGTCCGGCGCGTGCGCGATCGCGCCGGCTTCGAGTTCGTGACGCAGCGCATCCTGCTTGTCGTCGCGCATCCGGTTGTGTCGCAGGAGGTCGATCGCACGTCGCTTGGCGGTCGTCATCAGCCATGCCCCCGGATTGTCCGGCACCCCCTCGCGCGGCCAGCGCTCCAGCGCGACCACCAGTGCGTCCTGCGCGAAATCCTCGGCCTGCCCGACGTCGCGCAGCATCCGTGCGAGTCCCGCAATCAGGCGCGGGGCCTCGATCTTCCAGACCGCTGCGATCGTGCGCTGGACGTCGGCCGTCGTCATGACGGCCGATCACAGCACCCCTTCAGCCCATGTGCAAGCGCCGATTCAATGTTTCGCCGCTTTTTCGCGCAACATCGCTGCTTTCTGGAGCACATTTGCCCTGTACTCGCGGATCGTCCCGGGCGTCACCGCATCGCCGAAATCCTCCAGTTCAATCACCGGGCGCAATTCGATTTCCGCGCCGCCGTCGAACGGCGCGCGCTTGATCCATTCGATCGCCTCGTCCAAAGAGCGCACCTGCCACAACCAGAACCCGGCAACCAGTTCCTTGGTTTCCGCGAACGGGCCGTCGATCACCGTGCGCTTTTTCCCATCGAAACGCACCCGCACCCCTTTCGAGCTGGCGTGCAGGCCGTCGGCCGCCAGCATCACGCCGGCTTCGACCAGTTGCTCGTTGAACTTGCCCATCTCGGCCAGCCCTTTGGCATCCGGCAAGCCGCCGGCTTCGGATTCCTTGCTCGCTTTCACGATCACCATGACGCGCATGATTTTTCTCTCCCGTTCTCCGGCAGCCGCCGGCTTCACTGGAGCGACGAACGGCCCGCACCCGGTTCGACAGCCGCCACCTTGACCGTGGTCAGTGAGCGCATGACAGCGGCAACGCATCATGCGAGGATTGCAAGGCAAGCACATATCGACATGTCCGCCATTTCCCCCGAACTCGCCGCACGCCCGGCGCCGCCGCCGCTCCACCCGTTCCGGCCGCTGTTCTTTTGCGCGGGACTGGCGGCCAGCCTCGGCATGCTGGCGTGGGGTTTGTTCCTTCACTTCGGCTGGGCGCCGTCGGCGGCGCTGCTGCCGGTGCCATGGCACGCCCACGCGATGCTGTACGGGTTCGCCAGCGCGCTGGTCGGCGGTTTCCTCCTGACCGCGTCGGCGAACTGGAGCGGCATTCCGACCACCACGCGCCGCGGCTTGTGGCTGCTCACCGCGACCTGGGTGATTGCGCGTGTCCTGCTGCTGGCGCCGCTGCCGTTCTGGGTCGGCGCGCTGTTCGACGTGGGTTACCTGTTCGGCCTGGTGTTCCTGGTTGGCCGCGTGTTGTGGTTGTCGCGCAACAAGCGCAACGCATTCCTGATCGGCATCCTGCTGATCTACACCGGCCTCGACATCACGTTCTACGTGGGCGCGCTCAACCTCGACATGAACCTGATGAACCGCGCGCTGATCGGCACCGTCGACCTTTTGATGGTGTTGATGCTGGCGATCGGCGGGCGCGTGATCCCGTTCTTCACCGGCCGCAAGCTTTCCGGCCACACGATGTGGATCAACAAATACCTGATCTGGGCGGTGAACGGCGGCGGCGCGCTGGTGCTGCTGTGCGACCTGTGCGGCGCGCCTGCGCGTCCGCGCGGCGCCCTGATGCTGGCGGTGGCGCTGCTCGCCCTGATTCGGCTGATCGGCTGGCGCGGCTGGCGCGCGGCGCGCGAGCCGATGTTGTGGGTGCTGCATCTCGGCTATGCGTGGCTCGTGGTCGGACTCGTCGTGCGGGGTCTCGGCCTGGTCGGTGCATACGCGGTGCCCGAAATCGACACCCTGCACGGCATCACGGTCGGCGCGCTCGGGACGCTCTCGCTCGGGATGATGGTACGCGTGACACTGGGCCACAGCGGCGTGCCGATCAAGGCCAACCCGGCACTCGCAGTGATGTTCGTGCTGCCGAGCATCGCCGCGATCCTGCGGCTCGCCTTCAATCAGCCCGCCGGCTGGGTGCTGGCGGCGATCGTGTGGCTGGTGGCGTACGCCGTCTTCCTGATCGTGGCCGGGCCGCTGCTGGTGCGGGGACGCGTTGCCGCGGCGGCCTGACGCGGCAGCGTGGGTGCCCTTTCCTATACTCGGGGCTTTCCGGAGCCCCCATGAACTATCGGCACGCCTTCCACGCCGGCAACTTCGCGGATGTATTCAAGCACGCGATCGTGCTGTCGCTGCTGGATGCATTGACCGCGAAGGCCAAGCCGCTGTGCTACCTCGACACGCATGCGGGCCGCGGCCGCTATGCACTCGACGACCCGGCGGCGCAAAAGACCGGGGAATGGCGCGACGGCATCGGGCGTTTGTTCGACGCGCCGGTGATCCCGCCACCCTTGCAGCGCTACATGGGCGCGATCCGCGCCTGCAATCCCGATGGCACCCTTCGCACGTACCCGGGCTCGCCGCTGCTCGCGGCCGACGCCCTGCGTGCGGATGACCGGCTGGTGCTGTGTGAACTGCAGGACAAGGAAGCGGTGGCCCTGCGCGGATACTTTCGCGACGATCCTCGCGTACATGTCCACGCAAGTGACGGCTATATGGCGTTGAATGCGCTGCTGCCGCCGGCCGAAAAGCGCGGGCTGGTATTCATCGATCCCCCGTTCGAAGCACAGGAAGCCGAATTTGGCGCGATCGAAGCCGCGCTGGCGAAGGCTCATGGGCGCTGGCCGAACGGCGTGTACGCGGCGTGGTATCCGATCAAGTCGCACCGCGCGATCGCGCCTTTCCACCGACACCTGACGCAGGGCCCGTTCGACAAGGTCCTCGTCGCCGAACTGCTGGTGCGGGCGGACGACTCGCCGCTCAGGATGAACGGCTGCGGGATGGTGATCGCCAATCCGCCGTGGCGCCTCGACGCGGCCGTGGCCGACATGCTGCCCGCCCTGCGCGACGCGCTGGCGCAATCGCCCGCGGCGTCGGCGCGCCTGCGCTGGCTGTGCGGTGAATGACCGGCGGACCGCCTGCGCCGGTGCGGTGCTTTTTGGCTATCCTCGAACAGGACACCCGCGTACAGGCCCGCCTCGCCCATGCGTACACCCCGCCACCATCCGCTGGGGCTGCTGCTCGCCTTGGCGTTGCCGATCGCGATCGCGGCGTGCGCACCGGCGCCCATCTACAAGACCGGGCCGTCCAGCGTCGCGGCGACGCCCGCGCAAGTCGCGACGGCGCCGCAAAACTTCCAGGGCATCGAGGTCGTGTGGGGCGGCACCGTGGTTTCGGTGCAGAACCGCGCCGAGCACACCAACATCGAGGTCCTCGCCTATCCGCTCGACTCCTCGCAACGACCGCGCCTGAACCAGCCGGCGATCGGCCGCTTCGTCGCGATGGTGTCCGGGTTCGTTGAACCC
>JBOHYX010000058.1:0-10839 GCA_050738115.1 Rhodanobacteraceae bacterium | reverse complement strand
CGCCACTCACCCCCTCGAACCTGGGCGACATGGCGGGAACCGTCGCAACCGCCCTCGGCATCGTCAGGACCGTTCAGCCCAAATAGCGTCAGGCCGCTTCGCCGCCAGCCGGGATGACGTGCAACCCTGGCAGCCTGACCGGGCACGGTCGCGAGGCGACTCACACGCGGCGATAGCAAGCCAACAGACGGCATCGGCGGCCGTGCGGTCGGGCCCAATTTGCAGCGCCAGCGCCAGCGCAACTCGCGCCAGACCGGATCGGTTTCCTTGCGGGCTGCGGTCAGCGCTGCCGCGGGTTTGCGCGCCAGTATTTCAACGGTGGCAAGCTGCTCGTACTGATCCGCTGCGCCGGGCCGCAGCGCGATCGCGCTGTCGACCGCCTTGCGCGCCAAGTACGTCTCGCCCAGCGCAGAGAAATGCACAGACAAATCGTTGAACCCGTCTGCACTGCGTGGATGACTCACCAGGATGCCAGCACGCGCTGGCAACGGAATCACAGCCGCGCGAAAACGCCGAACGGATTCTGTGCGTACGCGACGCTGATGATGAACAGGAATACGACTGTCGCTGCTGCAAAACACGCGCCGCGGATCGCACGCGTGCGACCGCGCCGCAGCGCGAATGCGCCCAGCACGATGTAGGCGACCAGCAGGACCACCTTGACCGTCAGCCAGGCTTGCACGAACGGGTACTGGTGAATGATGAGGGTCAGCGCGATCCCGGCGGCAAGAAACAGCGAGTCGATCACGACGGAAATTCGCCTGAGCGCGATGTGGTTGGCGGCCGGCATCCCCGCCAGCACCATGCAGCCGCGGCTGAAGAACAGGCTTCCGGATGCGATGACGCAACCAATGTGTATCCACAGGATTTGCAGGAACCAGGCGGCCATCGCTGCATCACGTCCGGTGTATGGAGGGTGTTCGGTGCGGCGTGCGCAATCGCTGACCTGACCAGCGTCGAGCCTCGGTGAAACCCGTTGCGGCGACGACACAGAAAGTTTGTCATTTCGGGGCCGCTGCCACGCTTCATCGGCCGCGGAACCCGGAATCCAGTTGTCGGCTCTCGGGACGGCAAGAGCTGGATTCCGGGTTGCTGCGCGAAAAAGCTGCGCAGCCCCCAGAATGACGAGCTTTTGCGATCGACCCGACCGGCCGTGCGCTCCCTCCCGACGCGAATCAGGACCGACGATGGATTATCGGGGCGGCCCGTCCCCGACGCGCTGACAAGGGTCAGGCGTTCAGCGCGCCGCGCGCCAGCTCGCGCAGGTGCGGCAGGTTGAGGAGCTCGACGCTGCGCCCGTCGATCGCGATCAGCCCCTGGGTGCGAAAGCGGCCGAGCACGCGGCTGACCGTTTCCGCGGCGAGCCGCAGGTAGTTGGCGATGTCGGCGCGTGCCATGCTGAGCCGGAAATGCGTGCCCGAGAGTCCGCGCGTCGCGTAGCGGTCGCCGAGGTCAACCAGGAACGCCGCCATCCGCTCGTCCGCCGAATGGTCCCCCGCGAGGAGGGTGGCCGAGCCGAGTTCCTTGCTGAGCAGGCGGAACAGGTGCTGCTGGATCTTCGGTTGGCGTGCGGCGAGGGCGCTCATCGCGGGGAACGAGAAACGGCAGCATTGCGTCGTTTCCAGCGCAATCGCATCGCACGGGTAGTGCTCGGGGTAGATCGCGTCCAGTCCGACCAGCTCGCCGGGCAGGTAGAATCCCAGCACCTGCTCGCGGCCCTCCGCGTCGACCATCGTGGTCTTGATCATGCCCGTGCGCACCGCGAACAGGGCGCGGAACGGGTCGCCCGAACGGTACACACGCTGGCCCGGCTCGAACGGACCGACATGTTCGACCAGGCAGTGCAGTTCGCTCAGGTCCACCTTGTCGTAGCCGGCAGTCGCGCAGGCCTCCGCGAATGCGCAACTCGAGCAGAAGTGCTCGGCATCGCCATCGTCGGCCGGAAGGCCGGTGCGCCGGTTTGGCGCGGCGCGTCCAAAGGGCTGTGGTGAGTGACTTTCCATGGCGTTCTGGGGTCCCGGTGGCGTGGAGACCAAAAGCCGGACAGGCCATTCTAACGCGTCGCGCCCGGCTCAATCGTTTGTTCGATCGCGCCGAAGATCGAGTTGCCGTCGACGTCGTGCATGTCGATCTTCACCGTGTCGCCGTATTTGAGGAATGGCGTCATCGCCTCGCCGTCGCGCAGTTTTTCCACCGTGCGCTGCTCGGCGAGGCACGAGGCTCCGCGCGACGTGTCCTGGTTGGCGATGGTGCCCGAACCGACGATGGTGCCTGCAGCGAGCGGGCGCGTCCTGGCGGCGTGCGCGATGAGTTGCGCGAAGTCGAACTGCATGTCCTCGCCGGTCTCGACCTCGCCGAACCACTGGCCGTTGATCCAGGTGCGCATCGGCAGGTGCACCTTGTTGTCGCGCCAGGAGTCGCGCAGTTCGTCGGGCGTCGCCAGCACCGGCGACAGCGCCGAGCGCGGTTTGGACTGCAGGAATCCAAAGCCCTTGGCGAGTTCCGCAGGAATCAGGTTGCGCAGGCTCACGTCGTTCACGAGCCCGACCAACTGGATATGGTGCGCCGCGTGCTCGGGGCGCACGCCCATCGGCACGTCGTCGGTCACGATCACGATTTCGGCCTCGAGATCGATGCCGAAGTCCTCGCTCGCGACCTTGACCGGATCGCGCGGCCCGAGGAAACCGGCGCTGGTGGCCTGGTACATCAACGGATCGGTATAGAACGTTTCGGGCACGGTGGCGCCGCGCGCCTTGCGGACGCGTTCGACGTGGGGCAGGTAGGCCGAGCCGTCCACGAATTCATACGCGCGCGGCAGCGGTGCGGCCAGGGCACGGAAATCCAGCTCGAATGCATCCGCGACCGCCTTGTGGCGGTGCAGGCACAGCGCGTCGTAGAGCGTGTGCAATCGCGGCGCCACGCGGTGCCAGTCGTCCAGCGCTGCCTGCAGCGTGGGTGCGATGTCGGCCGCGCGCACGCCGTGCCCCAGGTCGCGGCTGACGACGATGAGCGTGCCGTCCCGGCCGTCTTCCCTGAGGGTTGCGAGTTTCATGGATCGGACCTCATCGGTCGTGGAATGTGGTCAGGTTGGAATCAGTTCGGCGACGTCGTGGTGCAACGCGGCGAGACCGGAATCGAGCGTGACCAGTCTGCCATGATGCCGGCGCGCCAGCGCAGCGAGGTAGGCGTCCGTAACCTGACGGTGGCTCAGTACACCGTCCCAGTTCACGTCGGCGTAACCGATACCGTCGGGCCAGAAGCGATGCCGATCATCGGCGGCCAATTTGCTCAGCTCGCGCACGGCCAGCATGGTGCCACCGCGTCCGTGGAGGCGCACGATCCAGCGGGTCAGCGCGCCCTCGACGATTGGACAGGTGGCGAAGCCGTCGCTCAGGGCAACAAACCACCCGCGTACCGCGCGATGGTGTACATGGTCGGCGTCGAACAGCGCGATCAGCACGCTCGCGTCAAGCAGCAGCGTTGCGGTCGTCTTCTTCATCTTCGAGCGCCTTGACGTCCTCCAGGGTGATCGGGCGCCCCGAGCGGAATACCGCCAGCCCGGTTTCCGGGTCGATTTCGTAGTCCACGTGCCCCTCGGCCACGCCTGCCTTGAGTCCGCGCTCGGCCAATTCGACCAGCAGCTTGCCAAGGCTGGTGTGCTGCTCGCGGGCGAGGCTCATGAACAACGTGTGCTGGCGGTCCGGGATGTCGATGGTCGTACGCATGACGCGAAACCACGGTTGACGCTTGCATCATGATGCGTACGCATCATGATGTCAACGTTTTGCGGCGTCGAACCGTTTTTTCAGCCCCTGCCAGCACCGCTGGTAGTCGCGCTGGCGCTGCGGTGCGTCGAGCGCCTGCTTCGTGGGGTGGATCACGCAACGCGTCTCGAACATGAAAGCCATCGTGTCGACGACGTGCTGCGGTTTGGCTGTGTCCGCCACGAGCGCCTTGGCGTAACTCGCCGCATCGGGGCCGTGGCCGGTCATGCAGTTGTGCAGGCTCGCGCCGCCCGGCACGAAGCCACCTTCCGCGCTGGCGTCCTTGGCGTCGTACACGCCATGGATCAGGCCCATGAACTCGCTCGCTACGTTGCGGTGGAACCATGGTGGGCGGAAGGTATGCTCGGCCACCAGCCAGCGCGGCGGAAAGATCGCGAAGTCCATGTTGGCCGTACCCAGGGTGTCCGAGGGCGAGGTCAGCACGGTGTAGATCGAGGGATCGGGGTGGTCGTAGCTGACCGACCCGATCGTGTTGAAGCGGCGCAGGTCGTAGCGGTACGGCACGTGGGTGCCGTGCCACGCCACGACGTCCAACGGCGAATGGTCGAGCGGCGCGCGCCACAGGTTGCCCTGGAATTTCGCGATCAGCTCGAAGTCGCCTTCGGCGTCTTCATACGCCGCCGTGGGAGCCTCGAAATCACGCGCGCTGGCATTGCCGTTGCTGCCGATCGGTCCAAGTTCGGGCAGCCGCAACGGCTCGCCGAAGTTCTCGCAAACGTACCCGCGCGACGATTCGTCGGGAAGCTCGACCCGGAAGCGGACGCCGCGCGGGATCAGGGCGATCTGCTGCGGCTCGACTTCCAGTACGCCGAATTCGGTCGCGATCGCCATCCGCCCCTGCTGCGGCACGATCACCATCTCGCCGTCGGCGTCGTAGAAGAACCGTCCGCGCATCGGCTGGTTGCAGGCATACAAATGGATGCCGACGCCGACACGGCTGGCGGCCGCACCGTTGCCCGCCAGCGTGAACAGGCCGTCGACGAAATCGGTTGGGGCATCCGGCAGCGCGAACGGGCTCCAGCGCATCTGGTCCGGTGGCGTCGGCGCCTCGTCGAAACGATTGTGGAAGCGCGCCTGCACGAGCGGCGCGAACGCACCGTGCAGCGCGGCCGGGCGGATGCGGTACAGCCAGCTCCGCCGGTTCGCGTGGCGGGGCGCGGTGAACGCGGTGCCGGACATCTGTTCCGCGTACAGGCCGTACGGCACCTTCTGCGGCGAGTTCTGCCCGATCGGCAGGGCGCCCGGCAACGCCTCGCTCGAGTGCTCGTTGCCGAAGCCGGTCAAATACCGTTGGTTCATGGTCTTCAATCTGCCTTGTGTGCGCGGGTTCCGATCGAATACCTGTTTGGCTCCAATTCTCATCTCGTCATTCCGGGGCTACCCGCGCGGTTTGCGGGCAGAACCCGGAATCCAGTTCTTCTATCGCCAGCAACAAAGGCTGGATTCCGGGCTCCGCCGCCGATGAAGCTGGCGGCGGCCCCGGAATGACGACGGTGAAGTGATGCGCTTCGTTATGCCTTGCATCTACAACACCCCGCGCCGCATCTGGGCCCTCTCGATCGACTCGAACAGCGCGGTGAAATTGCCCTCGCCGAAGCCCTCGTTGCCCTTGCGCTGGATGATCTCGAAGAAGATCGGACCGATGCAGTTCTGGGTGAAGATCTGCAGCAGCAGTTTCTTCTTCGATTCGAGGTCGGCGTCGATCAGGATCTTGTTCTTTGCCAGCCGTGGCACGTCCTCGCCGTGGTTGGGGACGCGCCGGTCGATCACCTCGAAATAGGTGTCGGGCGTGTCGAGGAATTCGACGCCGGCGGCGCGCATCTTCTCGACCGTGGCGTAGATGTCGTCGGTGAACAGGGCGATGTGCTGGATACCCTCGCCCTTGTATTCATCGAGATACTCGTTGATCTGCGACTTCGGGTCGCTGGACTGGTTGAGCGGGATCCGCACCATGCCGTCCGGTGCGGTCATCGCCCGCGACACGAGGCCGGTCTTGGCGCCCTTGATGTCGAAATACTCGATCTCGCGGAAGTTGAACAGGCGCTCGTAGTAGCCGGCCCAGTTGTCCATCTCGCCGTAGTGCAGGTTGTGGGTGAGGTGATCGATGAAGGTCAGGCCCGAGCCCTTCGGGTTGCGCTGGCCTTCGGGCACCAGCCATTCGTAATCGTCGAACACGCTGCCGTCGTCGCCGTAGCGGTCGACGAGGTACAGCATGCAGCCGCCGATGCCCTCGATCACCGGCGCGTCGACGGCGCGCGTGTCGGCCTTGTGCGGGATTTCCTTCGCGCCGTTCGCAAGCGTTGCCTTCACCACTTCCGATGCGGGTTTCGCGAAGCGGATTGCGAAACCACAGGCGCAGGGGCCGTGTTTCTTCGCGAAGTCGGACGCGAACGAATCCGGCTGCTCGTTCACCAGAAGGTTGCAGGCGCCTTGGCGGTACAGGGTCACCGCCTTGCTCTTGTGTTTCGCGACCGCGGTGAAGCCCAGCCGCTTGAACAGGTCGTGCAGCAGCTTCGGATCCGGCGCCGCGAACTCGACGAACTCGAAACCATCGACCCCCATCGGGTTCTCGAACGTGGTGGGCCGCATGCCGGCGTTGCGTTGGCCGCTCATAAGAAAGCCTCCGATGGCGAGCTGTTGTGTAAAGTCAGGCCAAGGATGGCCGTTCTGATGCTGTTTGCCGGGTCCCTTGACGGGTGCAGGCCTAGCCGGCAGTGCAGCAATCATGGATGATTGCACTAAAATAGTTTCATTTGAAACCATTTGCAAGCCGCGCCCCGACATGTCGAACCACACCCCCATCGAGCTGGCAAAGTTCGTCCCCTATCAACTGTCGATCGTGTCCAACACGGTCAGCCAGGCCATCGCCGACGAGTACCAGACACGCTTCGACCTCGGCACCACCGAATGGCGGGTGATGGCGGTGCTCGCGGGCCACGATGGCGAGGGCCTGTCGGCGCGCGCGGTGGCCCGGTTCACCGCGATGGACAAGGTGGCGGTCAGTCGCGCGCTGGCGCGGCTGGTCGCAAAGGGTCGCGTGCTCCGGCGAACGCACGACGGCGACAAGCGGCGCTCGGTGCTGCGCCTGTCCGCGGCCGGTTGGCGCATCCACGACGCGGTGGCGCCGCTCGCGCGGCAGCACGAGCGCGAGTTCCTGGGCAAGCTTGATGCGGAAGAGCGGCGCTGGCTCGCGCGGATCCTCGACAAGCTGCTTGGCGAAGTTGCCGCTAACGAACCCCGTGCATGAGCTTGACGATCCACGGCGCGGCGATCAGATAGATGACCGCGATGATCACGCCGGCGATCAGCAGCCACTTGAATACCTCGGCGTAGGCTTCGATCCCGCCGGTGGTCGTGAACGTGGAGATCTGTCCGCCGAGGTTGTAGGACACCGCGACGCCGAAAAACCAGCCGCCCATCGCCAGTGAGGCCTGGTCCGGCGCAGCGAGCTTGCCGATCACGCCATAGCCGATCGGCGACAGCGCGAGTTCGCCGATGGTTGCGCCGAAGTAATACAGCAACAAGGTCCACGCGGCGACCTTGCCGTCCGGCAGTTGCAGGTAGCGGATCGCGTAGACCAGTACGCCGTATCCGAGTGCGATCAGCAGCAGGCCGATGCCGAACTTGCGTGGCGTGGTCGGATTGATGCGGTGCTTGTCCAGCCACGGCCACAGGACGGCCAGGAACGGCGCGAAAATCAGGATGTACAGGGGGTTCGCCGACTGGAACAGCGTGAAGTTCCATGACAGGCCCAGCGGATGGCCCGGCCAGAGCGGCGCCACATAATCGCGGGCGAAGAAGTTGAGCGCGCTGCCGCTGAGGAGGCTCCAGGTCCAGAACAGGATCAGCGCGATGAACAGGATCAGCAGCGCGATGTAGCGATGGTCCTGCACGCGGTCACCGCGCCGGAGGCAGCTGACGAAAAAATAGATCAGCAGCGCCACCATCAGCGCATACACGAACGCCGTCATCACGTCGGGGTGCGCGAGCATGAATGCGGCCGGGACTGTCAGCAGGAGGGCGATCAGGACGACGACGGGCGAAGACCACGCGCGCTTGAAACGTGGTGGTTTCGGCGGGCCGACGACGTGCCGGTGTCTCCATTCGAACACCGCGGCCGCGAAAAGCTCGCCCACGGCTGCCGCGATGAAGCCCCAGCTATAGCCGTAGTGCACGGCGATCCACGCCGAGCAGATGAGCGGGGCGAAGAATGCGCCGAGGTTGATCGCCATGTAGAACAGGGTGTAGGCGGCTTCGCGCTTCGGATCCTCGTTGGCGTAGTTGCGCCCAATCAGCACCGTGAGCGGGATGCCGAGCCCCGTGGCGAGCACGAAGAACGCGAGCCCGAGGGTGAAGATTTCCCGGTTCGGCACGGCCATGGCCAAAAGGCCGGCGATGATCAGCCACAGCGAGAGCCGGAGCGACTGGACCTCACCAAGGACGTTGTCCGCGGCCCAGCCACCGAGAATGGCGAGCGCATAGTTGAGCGAGCCGAAGCCCGCGAACAAAAAGTTGGCCTGGTCCAGCGCCTGGGCGTGCGGCAGGTGGGCGAAGAACGTGTCGGCGGCATAGGGCGCGAGGAACGCGCGAAAACCGTAGAAGGCGAAGTTCACCCCGGCGGTGACGGCCAGCAGCATCCACAGCAGCCGCGGGTGGCCCATGAACTTCGGCGCATCCGGCATCGGTTCCGCAGCTTCGCTTGCGCCCATCGTCAGCCTTCATCATGGCTGACGGGTGCCAGCCTGCGAGGACGTTACTCCCCCGCAAACACTTGCCGCAAGGCTCGAAGATCGGCGTTGCATGGGTGTGTGCGTGGCAAAGCCATGGACGAGTCCCGCAGCCCGATGTGGGAGCGGCGGGTCGCCGCGACTGGGGTAGGTTGCGGCGAGGTCAGTCGCGGGCGCCGCCCGCTCCCGACGATATGTGGGGGATCAGGAGAGCATTTCTTCGGGCCGATTGACTCACCCCGACGCGAGTTCGGTGCGCACCTCGAGCAGTTCCGGGAAGAACGTCAGGTCCAGCGCCTTCTTCAGGAAGCCGACGCCCGACGAGCCGCCGGTGCCGCGTCGCCAACCGATGATGCGCTCGACCGCCTTCATGTGCCGGAAGCGCCAGAGCTGGAAATTTTCCTCGATGTCGACCAGCGTTTCGCACAGCTCGTATTCCGGCCAGAAGGTTTCGGGCGCTTCGTAGATGCGCTGGAAAATCGGAAGCAGCGAAGCCTCGCGTGTCCACCCTGCGCGCACGTCGCGGTCGAGGATGGCGCGCGGTATCGCGTGTCCGCGCCGCGCAAGCCAGTGGAGCGTCGCGTCGTACAGGCCGGGCGATCGGAGGGTGGCCGTGAGGCTCGCAAGCGCGACCGGGTCGTGCGCGAACACCGCCAGCATGTCTGCGTTCTTGTTGCCCAGCAGGAATTCGACGGTGCGGTATTGCAGCGACTGGAAGCCCGACGAAGGGCCCAGCGCGTCGCGGAACTTCAGGTATTCGTGCGGCGTCATCGTTTCGAGCGTCGCCCACTCGTTGAACAACTGGTCCTGGATGCGCTTGACGCGCGCCAGCTTTTTGCGCGCAGGGTCGACACGGTCGGCGTCGAGGTCCGCGATGGCCGCGCGCAGCTCGTGGATCAGCAATTTCAGCCACAGCTCGGCGACGTGGTGCTGCACGATGAACAGCATCTCGTCGTGGTAGGGCGGGTCCGATACCGGCCGTTGCGCCGACAACAGGGTGTCGAGTTTCAGATAGCTCGCATATGTCATGCGGCCCGAGAGGTCGCGCTGGATGCCGGCTTCGAGTTCGCGCCGGTTGCTGTCGTTCATGTGTATCGACAATCCCCTTTGAAGCCGCTGTTGTTGAAAGTCGGGCCATGGATGGCCGTTCTGGTCTTCCACGGCCGGCGATGCCCGTGCCAACGCCGTAGTTTAGCGAAGCCGCGATCATGGACGATCGCAAAAAAACTTGCTGCGATGCAGCACACGCGGTGCGGTCCGAACGGCTGCGGGCGCGGTCGCGTGCATGCGATAATAGCCAGCCCTTTCGCACGCGATGGCTGCACTGGACGGCCCGCGACACCGCGCCGGCGCAGTCTCCGGCCGCACCATCATCCCATGGAGTAGCCCGTGCCAATCGCCGCCAAGTTCGAAATCGAATACCTCCGATACATCGACCCCGACGGCAAGGAGGTCCGCAAGGATCTGCCGGCATTCGCCAGGGACATGAAGCAGATGGTCGAGCTCTACAGGCTGATGGTGTCGACCCGCGTGTTCGACACCAAGTCGATCGCCCTGCAGCGCACCGGCAAACTCGGCACCTATGCGTCGTGCCTCGGTCACGAAGCCACGCACGTCGGGATCGGGAGTTCCCTGCAGCCGGAGGACGTATTCGCGCCAAGTTACCGCGAGTACGGCGCGCAACTGTGCCGCCACCTGGAGCCACACCGCGTATACCTGTACTGGGGTGGCGACGAGCGCGGCAACGATTTCCAGAACGAGCCGGCGCGACACGACTTCGCGTGGTCGGTGCCGATCGGCACTCAATGTCTGCACGCGGCCGGGTCCGCGCTGGCGTTCAAGATCCGCAAGGAGAAACGCGTCGCGGTGTGCACCATCGGCGATGGCGGTTCCTCCAAGGCCGATTTCTATGGCGCGATCAACGTCGCCGGCGCGCGCGACCTGCCGCTGGTCACCGCGATCGTCAACAACCAGTGGGCGATCTCGGTACCGCGTCGGATCCAGTCCGGCGCGAAGACGCTGGCACAGAAGGGCATCGCCGCGGGCCTGTACTGCATCCAGGTGGACGGCAACGACATCATCGCGGTCAAGAAGGCGATGACCGACGCCGTCGAGCGCGCGCGCAAGGGGCAGGGCGGCAGCGTGGTCGAATGCGTGACGTATCGGCTCGGCGACCACACCACCGCGGACGATGCGCGCCGCTACCGCGGCAAGCAGGAGGTCGAGGACGCGTGGAAGCGCGATCCGGTCAAGCGCCTGCGGACCTGGCTGGAAGCGAAGAAGGCGTGGAACAAGAAGAAGGAAGAAGCGTTGCAGCACCAGTGCGA
>JBOHYX010000057.1:0-10924 GCA_050738115.1 Rhodanobacteraceae bacterium | reverse complement strand
CATGTCGAGCACCCAGACGTCCCCCGACTGCCCGTGCCATCCTCCGGGCCGCAACAATCGCGCACCCGTGGCGGAGATATCGGCAAGATCGGTCTGCCAGACGTCGCCGCGTCGACTCAGCAGGACCGCGGTCTCGCGTACCATCCTGGCGTGCCGCACGCAGATGATGTCGGACTGGTCCGGTTTGTGCTCACTCGTCACGTCGAACATTTCCCCTGATGCTCCGCGTCTTGTCAATCGCCGCGTGCGCGGCCGTGGACCGGTCCGCATGCCCCTGTGTTTTCGCTAGCAAAATGCGGGCCAACGGGTACGGCGCGGCGCTGGACTTGAGGCGCGTATGGCCTTATTCTGGAGGCGTGGGGCGGATGGAGCAGCGCCGGCGCAACGGCTCAGCCGACCGGCGAGGGCGGTCGGTTCGTTTGACTTCGGCTTGACGGAGCCGGATTCGGAATTCCCGGGGAGCGCCGATCCGGACGACACGCACGCGCAGTCGCCGACCGGCCGGCTCATCCAGGTGCCGCCCCGTTGCAACATGGATCCCGGATCCGCCCTGCCCGTGGCGGGCAGTCTCCGAACGGAGCGCATGCTGCCACGTGCAGCATGACCCACCACGATGAAAAGCAGATTTCGCAAACCCGCGGATTGCCTGATCCACGATCGAGGCAGCCCGCTTCGGACAAGTGCCGGATGAGCACGGAACCTCAGTCAACCGAAACCGCGAGCCCCGGGCCGGTGGAAGGACCGCGCCAGGCCGAGATGCCGCTGGCGATGGTGCACGGTCAGCCACTCCTGCAGATACCGCAGGACCTGTACATCCCGCCGGACGCGCTGGAAGTGATCCTCGAAGCCTTCGAGGGCCCATTGGACCTGCTCCTGTACCTCATCCGCCGGCAAAACCTGGACATCCTCGACATTCCGGTTGCCGAAATCACGCGCCAGTACATGGATTACATCGACGTGATGCGCGACATGCGCCTGGAACTTGCCGCCGAGTACCTGGTGATGGCCGCAATCCTGGCCGAGATCAAGTCGCGCCTGCTGTTGCCGCGGCCACCCGACGAGGAAGGCCTCGAGCAGGACCCGCGCGCCGAACTGGTCCGGCGCCTGCAGGAGTACGAGCGTTTCAAGGAGGCCGCGGGGGACATCGATGCGCTCCCGCGCATGGAGCGCGACATCGACACGGCGATGGCGTTCGTGCCGGACCGCAAGGTCGTCAAGTTGCCGCCACCGGTGGAACTGCGGGAAATGCTGTTGGCGCTGCGCGACGTGCTGCATCGGGCGGAACTGTCGGGCCATCACGAAGTCGAGCGCGAACCACTGTCGGTGCGCCAGCGGATGGGCGAGGTGCTGCGCAAGCTCGACGACGGCGCTTTTCACCGCTTCGAGAGCCTGTTCGACGCATCGGAAGGCAAGCTCGGCGTGGTGGTGACTTTCCTGTCGCTGCTCGAGCTGGCCAAGGACAGCCTGGTCGAAATCATGCAGGAAGGACCGCTGGCGGCCATTTACCTGAAGGCGCGCGCCGTGGCCGAGACGGCCGATTGAAAGGCCTGCCCGTCCGCGAAGAACGCGAAGGACGCAAACAGCGGTCGGGCAAAACAACACTTCGCGTTTTTCGCGTTTTTCGCGGACAAGAGTTCGTGCATCAATGAGGCGGAAGTGGAACAGGACCAATTGAACAACATCGTCGAAGCCGCGCTGCTGGCAGCGCATCAACCACTCACGCTGCCGATGCTCGCGGCGCTGTTCCCGGATACCGATGCGATCGGCCACACCGACATTGCGAGGGCGATTGATGACCTCACCCGCGCCTGCGACGGCCGCGGGATTGAACTCGTCGAAGTGGCATCCGGTTTCCGCTATCAGGTGCGCGAGTCGGTGCATCCGTGGGTGGCGCGCCTGTGGACCGAACGGCAGACGAAATATTCGCGCGCCCTGCTGGAAACGCTCGCGCTGATCGCCTATCGCCAACCGATCACCCGCGGCGAAATCGAGCAGGTGCGCGGCGTGACGGTCGCCACCAGCATCATGCACACGCTGGAAGAGCGCGAATGGATTCGCGTCGTCGGTTACCGGGACGTGCCCGGCAAACCGGCGCTGTTCGGCACCACGCGCCAGTTCCTCGATTACTTCAACCTCAAGTCGCTGGACCAGCTTCCGACCCTTGCCGAGATCCGCGAAATCGCCGACCCAGAGCCCCAGCTCGCGCTGGCAGCCGGTGACGGCGATGCGCCGCCCGAGCCTGCCGATCCGGCCAATTCGCTCGATTCAACCGATTCCACGCCCGGCGCCGATACGACGCCGCCGCGTACTGCCGAGGATGCCGCATGAGCTCCACCCAGCGCTCGCTGCTGACCCTGAAACGCCCCACCACCGCAACCGCCGGCGCGGTGACGGAAGAACGCCTGCACAAGGTGCTCGCCAATGCCGGCCTGGGCTCGCGGCGCATGCTCGAACAGCGCATCGCGAATGGCGAAATCCTCGTCAACGGCCAGGCCGCGCAGACGGGCTCCAGCGTGCGCCCCGGCGACCGCATCGAAGTGGATCGCAAGCAGTTCGTGGTCGCGACGGACCGCCACGAACAGGCCCAGGTGCTGATGTACCACAAGCCCGAAGGCGAACTGACCACCCGCGACGATCCGGAAGGCCGCCCGACGGTGTTCGAGAACCTGCCGCACCTCAATGGTTCACGCTGGATCGCGGTGGGGCGCCTCGACGCGAATACCACGGGACTGCTGCTGCTGACGACGGACGGCGAACTCGCGAACGCGCTGATGCACCCGAGCAGCGGGCTCGAACGCGAGTACCTGTGCCGCGTCCACGGCGAAGTCCCCGACGAGGCACTGGAAAAACTGAAGGCCGGTGTCGAGCTGGAGGACGGACCTGCACGGTTCGACGAAATCCACGTGGTCAGCCGCGGCAGCAGCCACTGCTGGTTCCGCGTGATTGTGCACGAAGGCCGCAACCGCGAGGTGCGCCGGCTGTGGGACTCGCAGGGCTTCCTGGTCAGTCGCCTGAAGCGCATCCGCTTCGGCAACATCGAACTGCCGCGCGGGCTGCGCTCCGGTCAAAACGAAGCGTTGGCAGAAGATGCGGTGAAGTCGCTGCGCGATCTCGCGGGCGCCGCCGCAACGCAGCCCACACTGACCCTCAAGCCGGTGCTGAACCAACGTCACGTCCCGCGCAGCCTGACCGAGATCCACCCGGCCGGCAATACGCCGCACGCATGGACCGGCGTTCGACATGACGAGGCTCGCGAGCTTGCGGCGTTCGACCGCGTGCGCCCCGACGATTTTCCGAATCGCGGCAAGCGCCGGCGCGGGCCGCCGCGCGGCGACGTCAACGGCAATGTGTTGAAACCTGACAAGCCGGCGCGCAAGCAGCGCAAGAATCGGCGCGGGGTTGCCCCCGGACAGGAGCTGCCATCCGTGCGCACGTGGTTCGCCGGTGACAAGCGTCCCGATGGCGGCCAGGGCCGCGGGCCGCGCGACCGGCGTGGGCCGCGCCGCGGTGGCAACCGGGGCGGCAACGGTCCGTCGAACGGTTGACCGCGGATCCCGGAGGCATTTCATGCCGGCGACGGATGAAGTCATCATCTGGCACAACCCGCGCTGTTCCAAATCGCGCGGAACGCTCGAGCTGTTGCACCAGCACGGCATCGAACCGGCGGTCGTCGATTACCAGAAGAACCCGCCCACGGTGACGGACATCGACCACGCCCTGCAACTGCTCGGGAAGCAACCGCGCGAACTGATGCGCAGGATCGAGGCGGTTTACGCGGAACTCGGCCTCGACGACGCGAAGCTGACGCGCGACCAGCTGATCGAAGCGATGGCCACCCACCCGATCCTGATCGAGCGGCCGATCGTGCTTGCCCACGGCAACGCCGCGATCGGGCGACCACCGGAGGCGGTACTCGCGATTTTGTAGACCTCATGGATTGCGTCCACGATGCCCGATGGATTGGCAACGTTTGTGCCAACGAGTGTGGCCGCCGATACCTTCAACCTCGTCATTCCGGGGCGACCTGCGGCTGCATCGCAGGTCGAACCCGGAATGACCAGACGTGTATTTGGGGCTCGCCGCAAGCTGCGTAACAAACGGCTTGGTTGGCACAAACGGTTGCAACGCAATCCATATCAGGAGCGCGCCGGCGTGCGCCTACGAAAGCTCGAACGCGTCGGCGTCCATCCACGCTGGAAACTTGTCCCGGAACGCAGCCAATGCAACGGGATCGAGCGCAACCGTGGCGGTCTGCTCCTGCGCGCCGAGGTCGGCCATTGTGTGGCCAAGATAATCCAGCACCGCACTGCCACCCGAATACGGCAAATCGTTGCCGTCGATGCCGACGCGGTTGACGCCCGCGCAGTAGGCAAGATTCTCGATCGCACGCGCGCGCAGCAGCGTGCGCCACGCGTACGCGCGCGCGGACGGCCAGTTGGCGACGAACAACACGAGGTCATAATCGAACCCGCGCTCCCCATCATGGCGGTTGCGCGAATAAACCGGAAAGCGCAGGTCGTAGCAGACCAGCGGACAGATCTTCCAGCCACGCCATTCGACGACGAGGCGATCGTGCCCGGCCGCGTAACGCTTGTGTTCGTCGGCGTAGCGGAACAGATGACGCTTGTCGTAGTGGCGCACCTCGCCATCCGGCGTCGCGAACAGTAGTCGATTGAACACCCCGCCCTGTTCCGTGCCCTCCCCGACCCCGAGCTGCACGCTGCCGGTCACGGCGGCATCGAGCAGCCGCGCCTGCTCGCGCATCCAGGCGACCGTCGGGCCAACCATGCGCTCGGCGTTGTGGATGGCTTCGTTGGAAAAACCGCTGGTGAAGGTTTCCGGCAACACGATCAGGTCGCTGCGGTGCGCAAGCGGCGCGATCAGCGAACCGTAGTACTCACGATTGCCGGCGGGGTCGTGCCAGCGGGTGGCGCCCTGTACCAGTGAAACTCTCAGCGTCTGCATTCAATCACCCGATTGGCAAGAAAACCATTTGACACGGATGAACATGGATCAAATCAGATCAAATATCTGGTCTCACGTCCGCATTTATCCGCCTTGATCCGTGTCCATTCGCTTGTGCGTTCACAGCTTGGACAAACGTTCGGCCGCCGCCTGAAGCGTTTCGTCATTCTTGGCAAAACAGAAGCGCACGATTTTCGCATCGGGCGCGGTTTCGTAGAACGCGGATACCGGGATGGCGGCCACGCCGGCCTCGCGCACCATCCACTCGCAGAAATTCAGGTCATCGATGTCGCGGATCGCCGAATAGTCGGCCAACTGGAAATACGCACCGCGGACCTCGGGCAGCTTGAACCGCGAGCCCGCCAGCAGCCCGCGGAAATGGTCGCGCTTGGCCTGGTAGAACGTAGCCAGGTCGTGCACGTGCTGCGGGTCATTTTCCATCACGTCGGCGAATGCGCACTGCGCCGGATGGAAGGTGCAGAACGTCAGGTACTGGTGCACCTTGCGGAACTCGGCCGTCAGCGGCTTCGGCGCGACGCAGTAGCCGACCTTCCAGCCGGTGCAATGCCACGTCTTGCCGAACGAAGAGATCACGAAGCTGCGTTCGGCGAGCTCCGGCCGGCGCGACACGCTCAGGTGACCGCGCCCGTCGAACACGATGTGCTCGTAAACCTCGTCGGAAATGACCAGCAGGCCCTGGCGAGTGGCGATGCCCGCCAGTGCGTCGAGATCGGCGTCGTCGAACACGGTGCCCGATGGGTTGTGCGGCGTGTTGACCATGATCATCCGCGTCTTCGGCGTGACCGCGTCGCGCACCCGCTGCCAGTCGACCGAAAAATCCGGCAGCGCCAGCGGCACGTGCACCGCGCGGCCGCCCGCCAGCGTGACGGCGGGGTCGTAGCAGTCGTAACAGGGGTCCAGGACGATGACCTCGTCGCCCGCACGCACGGAACAGGCGATCGCCGCGAAGATCGCCTCGGTGCCGCCCGACGTGACGGTCACCTCGGTGTCCGCGCTCACGCGTCGGCCGTAGAGACGATCGACCAGCAGCGCGATCTGTTCGCGCAACTTCGGGATTCCGGTCATCGGCGCGTACTGGTTGCGGCCGTCGCTCATCGCGCGTACCAGCGCATCGCGCAGGCTGACGGGTGTTTCGTAATCCGGAAAGCCCTGCCCCAGGTTCACCGCCTTGTGCTGGAGCGCGAGCTGGCTCATCACCGTGAAGATGGTGGTGCCAACCTTGGGCAGCTTCGTGTCGATCTGCATGGATGCCGTTCCGCGCGCGCAAACGACGCGATGTTAGCACGCGGTCACGAGCCGGCCGGCGTCGCCGGCGGCCATGCATGCTCGAATGTATCGACCAGGAAATCCACCAGTGCGCGCACCGCCGGCAACATGCCACGCCGGTTCGGATAAACGAGGTGCACGATGCCCTGCGGCAACCCCCACTCCGAAAGCACGACACGCAATTTCCCGCTGCGCAGCTCCTCGATGCAGGAGGATTCGGGCACGTTCGCGATGCCAACCGCCAGAAGCCAACCGGCGCCGCCACCGCTCAAATGTCCAAGGCCACCTCGCCGTCGGGACGCGAACAGCAGATCAGCGCGTTGTCCTCGTCCGGACCGTCGAGCGGTTCGGTGCGGTATTCCACGGCACCGGTGAGCAGCCGCGTAATGCAGGTGTGGCAAACACCGGTGCGGCACGCCCATCGGACGGGAACGTCGCACGCTTCGGCAAGTTCGAGCAGGCTCCCGAACCGGTCGTCCCAGTGCGCCGTGACCCCGCTGCGCGCAAACGAAACCCGTGGGCCGGTGCCGGCAACGCCGGTCGGTGGGTGCGGATGGCGGTTCGCGCGCTCCACGACCCCCGGCATCATCGACGCCTGCGTGCCGTAGAGCTCGGTCCGAATACGCATCGGCGGGATCGGCACGGCCGCGAGCGCGCGCGTCATGTCGGACATGAACGGCTCCGGCCCGCACAGGTACACGTCGGCATCCCGGGGAATGCCGAATTCGAGCAGGCGCTCGACGGTCAGGCGGCCGCGCGCGTCGTAATCGGCGACAGCACGATCCGTCGCGAGCGGCCGGCTGTACACGATCATGCGGCGCGCCAGCGGCAGCATGCCGAGCAACCGCTGCGCCTCGCGGGCGAACGCGTGCTCGGCGCCACTCCGAGCGCAGTGGATCCAGCACACCGGGCGCGTCGCGCGCGCGTCCGCGAGTCCGCGCAGCATGGCCAGGACCGGTGTCACGCCGATACCCGCGCTCAGCAGCACGACCGCTTGCTGCCCTCCCCTCAAGACGAATCCGCCGCGGGGCGCCGCGACCTCGACCGTGTCGCCAGCACGGACGTGATTCCGGAAAAAATCGCCGGCAGCGCCGCCCGGATCGCACTTGACCGCGATCGGGTAATGGCCGGGGCGGGAGGTGTCGATCACGGAATAGCTGCGAATCACGGACGCACCCGCCTTGCCCGTGGGGAGGCGCAGTGCGACGAACTGGCCGGCGGATGTGACCGGAGCAGTCGCGGCGGCGTCCAGCGCCAAATCCAGCACGACGACATCCGCCGTCTCCTGGCGCACCTCGGTCACGCGCAGGCGCCGGAATCCCGGCCACGCAGCCCGCGCACCGGAATTCAGGATGATGCCGTTGTTCTCGGCCCAGCCGGTTCCGGCAGCGCGTTCGGCCATCGCCCGGAGGGTGGTCTTCCAGCCCGGCGAGAATGCATCGATGCGCAGGGCTCGCGCGAGCTTCCCGGGATCGGGGTCGCGCGCGTCCAGATACACCAGCGCGTCGGCCTCGGCAACGGTCATGCGTTCCGGCCCGTCCGCGACCTTGACGACCGCGTCACCCGCGCCGACCTCACCTTCCTGCAACACGCGCATGTAGAACCCCGGCCGGTGGTGCGCGACCAGCAGAGCGGCCATCGTCGGCTGGCCCATGCGCACGCCGACGCGATAGCAGGTCACGCGCGGCTGGCTGACTTCGAACACGGCGCTGCCGATCCGGTAACGATCACCGACGCAGACCTCATGATCCGGCAGCCCGGTGACCGTAAAGTTCTCGCCGAACTGTCCCCAGGTGAAATCGCTGCGGCCGAATTCCCGCTCCCAGTGGTGATACGACTCCATCTGGTAAACGAGCACCGCGCGCTGCTCGCCGCCGTGCCCGACGAGGTCGCCCTGCTTGTCACCGTCGATGTTCAGGCGACGCACGCGCCGCCTGCCCGTCACGGGGTGCTTCCAGATCGCGGTATGGACCGTCTTGCCGTGCCACGCGATGTCCTGCGGAAGCCCGACGTTTACCGATAGAAGCTGTGCCACGACTCAAACTCCAACCACGATGGACCCTGCGCCCACTGAGCAGCGCCGCGCACACGCGCAGCGCCAACCCGGTCTGGCCGGACGGGGCAAACCCTGCAACGAAGCCAACGACTGCCGCGCAGGAAAACCGCTTCTACGCAATCACCAGGCGATCCGTCTTCATCATCGCCCACTGACGCTCGTATTCCATGATCCTGGCAACGGAGTCGACGAACGCGTCGTCATGGCCGAACTTCAACAGCAGGTAAAAGCCCATCTCGAGGCCCGATGAGATCCCGCCGGCCGTCAGCACGCGCCCCGCGTCCACCACACGGTGACGGTCGATCTGGCATTTGGGGGCAATCTTCGCCAGGCGGTCGATGGGCACCAGCTTCTCCGACGGATCGCCGTTCTTGCGGCTGGTAGCCTTGATTCCGTCAAGGACGCCGGCCGCCCCGTAGATCCATGAGCCGGTGCAGACGCTCACGAGGTGCGTCTTCTGCGGCAACTGGCGGACGAAGTCGAGCAGCCGGCCGTTATGCATCTCCCGGCGTGTACCGATGCCTCCGGGGATCAGGAACGCGTCCATGTCCGGGTGATCGTCGAGCGCGTACAGCGGCGTGACCTTGAAGTTCGCCGTCGCCTCGATCGATCCGGCCGTGTCGCCCACCAGGAATGCATCCAGCTCCGGGTCCATGCGTTGCGCCACCGCGAATACGCCGAGTGGCGCCGTGAAGTCCACCACTTCGACACCATCGAACACGTAGATGCCCAACCGCTTGCTCATTGCTCTTCTCCAGTCCAGGTTTCGTTGCCCGGGCGCCGGATGTTCGGCGCACCCGACAAACTGGCGGCCGACGTCGGTACCACAGGAAATCGCGACGCGTTGCGCCGCGCACGACTTGCTAATGTATACTTCCATTAGTGAATCGTCCAGTGAACCCGCCCGCACGCATGACCACGCCACATACCTTCCCGTTGCTGGGCGAACCCCTCGCGCTCGACCTCGTGAACACGCGCGTCCGCCGCGACGGCGTCGACACCGACCTGCTGGATCGACCCGCCACACTGGACCGCTGGCTGCGCGCCGAAGCATCCCGGGTCGACTGGAGTGGGCGTGCTTGCCCAGCCGACCTCGCAGCGGTGCGTGCGCTGCGCGACGCCATGGACCCATTGCTGCGCGCGTACGTGGCACGTGGCCGTGGGCCGATCGCAGCCATCCGGAAATTGAACGGTGCACTTGTCGTCGCGGGACCGCAAACGACGCTCGCCTGGGGCAAAACCGGCCCCCGCAAGGTGCCGCCGGTCGGCCACGACCGGCTCGCCGCGCTGCTTCGGCAACTGGCCGCGAGCGCGCTGGATCTCCTCACCGGGCCCGACTCGTCGCACCTGCGGCGATGTGCGCACCCCGACTGCGTCCTGTTGTTCGTCGCCCGCGATCCGCGCCGGCGCTGGTGTTCCGACGCGATCTGCGGAAACCGCGCGCGCGTCGCGCGGCATTACCTGCGACACCGGCGGATCGACTGAATGCCGTTCGACGCATCGAGGCCGGCTGCTGTCGCAGCCGCATCGCGCTGGATGCTCCCCTGCCTGTGCACGGGAGCGTTCCTGGTCTTCGCACAGACCTTCATGGTCGCGCCGCTCATTCCGCAACTTGCGGTGCTGTTTCACAGCCCGGTGGCGTGGGTGGGATTGGCCATACCCGCCTATATCGTGCCCGAGGCGATTGCCACGCTGGGGGTAGGCCCGCTTTCGGACCGCGTGGGTCGCAACGGCGTCATTCTCGGCTCGCTGCTTGCCTTCATCGTCCTGACCGCCCTCACCGCGACATCCCGCCACGTGGGGTCGTTCATCGGCTGGCGCATCATCACGGGAGTCGCGGCGGCTGGAATCGTTCCGATCAGCCTGACCCTGATCGGGGACGTGGTTCCATTCGCACAGCGCGGACGCGCCGTCGGCTATCTGTTCGGATCCATTGCCGGCGGCACCGCGACAGGCGCGGCAGTCGGCGCGCTGCTGGAACCGCTAATCGGATGGCGCGCGCTTTTTCTCGTGGTCGCGCTGATGGCGGCGGCGTTGCTGGTGGTCATGATCGTTGCGTTGGTACTGCCGCGCCTGGCCCGACCGGCAACCGTCCAGCCTTGGTCGGAGGTGCTGCGCGGATACGGTCGCCTGCTCGGACTAGCGCGCGCACGGCGGACGTATGGCTACGTCCTGCTGAATGCGATCCTGCAGTCGGGCATATTCACGTGGCTGGGCGTGTACCTGCACGAGCGATTCGGCTTGAGCGAGACCGGTATCGGCCTGATGCTGCTGGGCTACGGCATCCCCGGCATGCTGTTCGGCCCGATCATCGGCAAGTTGGCCGACCGCTACGGACGCTCCATCATCGTGCCCAGCGGTGTCGTCCTGACCGGCGCATGCGCGCTGGCGTTGGCGGCATCGCTCCCGCTCGATGGCGTGCGCATCGCGATCATCCTGCTGTCGCTGGGATTCGACCTGACCCACCCGCAACTGGCTGCCATCGCGACGGACCTCGGCGGTGGCCGAGGTCAGGCCGTCGCGCTGATGGCGTTCTCCCTGTTCTGCGGCTTCGGAGTCGGCAGCCTGCTGTTCCAGGCCGCACTGGTACTCGGGTTCGTCGGCGCCTTCCTCGCG
>JBOHYX010000056.1:0-10945 GCA_050738115.1 Rhodanobacteraceae bacterium | reverse complement strand
GGATCGGCGCCCGGCCGGAGCTTGGCGACGTAATACGCGACGTCGGGCCCGTCACCGTTGGCGACGCTGATCTGGCGCGCGGTCGCGAGCGACGCCACGACGTTCACGCCGCCGAGTGCGCGGATGCCGCTGGTGGTCCCGACCACGCGCACGAGGTTGCCAGCGATGAGCGCCTGCCCACCCACCTCGACGCCCAGTTTGGGCAGATCCGCGCCATCGACAATCACCGCAAACGGTTCGTTGAGGGACGCGCGCTGGGCGGGCGTCAATACGTTGGAGAAGATCAGGCCCCGCGGGCGTGTATCGATACCCGACACGAACACCGACACCCCGCCGGTACCGGGTGGTCCGCGCCAGTCCGCACCGTCCCACGCGAACGGCTCCACCCGCGCGACGCCGGGGTCCATCAGCAACGCGGTGCGCGCGGCGGGCGTGATCGGGCGGCCGAGTTCGATGCTCTGGGTGCCCGGATACCCGACCCACACCTGCGCGTCTGAAGCCGTGATGTAGACCGCGGTGGCGCCGAAGATGCCGAACACCAGCGCCGCCTGCATCAGCAGCAGCAACCCCGAGAACGCCACCGCCAGCGCCGCCGGCAGGAAGCGCCGCCATTCGTGGATCAGGGTCTTGCGCGCGAGAGGCACCATGTCAGCGTTCCGCCGTCCGCGCCGGCGTCGTATCGGTACAACCTGCAGGCGGCGCGCCCTGCGGCGCGCCGCCGTTCGGAGGCCGCGTGGCGGCACACGCGCCATCCTCCGCCGACGCCGGCAACGGCGCCCCGCCGAGCGCCTTGTACAACGCCACGAACGCGAGCCCGTGCGCCAGCCGCGCCTGCTCGCGGTCGAGCTCGGATGCGACCAGCGCCAGCCTGGCGTCGGCCAGTTGCAGGCCATCGGCCTCGCCAAGGCCGCGCAGCTTTTCGCTCAGCGTCAGGTTTCCCTGCGTCGCCACCGCCGCGGCGTCCGCGCCGCGCAGCCGCTGCCGGGATGCGTCAAGGGACGCGAGATCCGTCTCGACTTCGGCGGCGCCCTCGAGCACCGCCTGGCGATAGGCGACCAGCGCCGCCTGCAACTGGTCGGTACGCGCATTGCGCACCGCGACGCGCCGGCCCCAATCGAACAGCGGGATGTTGATGATCGGGCCGATCGCGAAGCTGTTGTTGATGTCGCCGAGCCGGCTATGGCCTTTGATCAGCGCCGCGAAGGTCAGCGAGCTGCCGAGTGCGAGGCGCGGATACAGGTCCGCCTTGGCGATGCCGAGTTCGCCAGCGGCATCCAGGACCTGGGTTTCCGCATAGCGGATTTCGGGGCGCGTGCGCAGCAGGTTGGCCGGCACCGAGTCGACGTCCACGTCGGCGAGGCGTGGCAGCGGCGCGGGTTTGAGCCACGCGGGTTCGGGCTCGCTGCGTCCGAGCAACAGCGCCAGCGTCTGCGCGTGCTGCGCGATCGCGGCGCGCGGATCGGCAATCTGCGATTCGGCCTTCGCCGCCGCGGCTTCGCCCTGCCGCACTGCGAGCCGCGACGCCAGTTGCAGGCGCTCCTGCACCTCGAGGAGACGGACCTTGCCCTGCGCGGCCTGCGCCGCGTCGTCGAGCAAGGCCTCGCTGCGCTGTGCGGCGCGCAACGCAAGGTATTCGCGCACCACTTCGGCGACCAGCGACACCCGCGCCGATTGCAGTTCGGCCTCGGCAGCGCCCGACTGCGCCTGTGCGATGTGGCCGTTGGCGCCGCTGCGGCCAAGCAATCCAAGCTCCCAGGTCGCGTCGAAGCCCGCCTGGAAGTAACTCGCCGTGTTCTGGGGGTTGGGCTGCTCGATGGTGTTGAACGCAAGCTGCGGCTTGAATGTCGTCGAGGATGCCGCCTCGAGTGCGCGCGCCGCGCGCAGGTTCCACACCGCCTTTTTTACATTGAGGTTGTCGGCGAGCGCCTGTTCCACCAGCGCGTTCAGCTCGGGGTCGTGGAACGCCTTCCACCAGCTCGTGAGATCCGGAGAGGGACCGAGTTCGGGTGACGTCTCCACGTGGCGCCAGTGCGGCGGCAGATCACCGGTCGGCAGCTTGGGCACCCGGACGCTGACGCACGCGCCCAGCGCCGCACACAGCGCCGCCGTTGCCAGCGTGCGCGCGAAGCCTGAATGGAAGGGCACGAGCGCGGACATGGATCGCGAGAGTTTACTGGCCCGTGCGAGCGGGAACGCGCGCGGGCATGCGGCCGGCCCCGCGCATGGCAAACTAGCTGGTCATGCCCGGCCTGATCCCCGAACGCTTCATCGACGAACTGCTCGCGCGCGTCGACATCGTCGACGTGGTGCAGCCGCGCGTGGCGTTGAAGCGCGCCGGTCGCGAATGGACCGCGTGTTGTCCGTTCCACGACGAGCGCACGCCGTCGTTCTACGTGAGTCCCGCCAAGCAGTTCTACCACTGCTTCGGCTGCGGCGCACACGGCAGCGCGATCAAGTTCCTGATGGAGTACGAGCGCCTGGAGTTCCCGGACGCGGTCGAGGAACTGGCGCAGTCGGCCGGTTTGACCGTTCCGCACGAGGGCGGACCGGCGCGCCCGCGCGAGGACCACACGGACCTGTACGCGCTGCTCGACGCCGCGGCGACGTTCTACCAGCGCGCGTTGCCGCAAAGCGCCGCCGCGAAGGCGTACTGCAAAAAGCGCGGACTCGACACCGACGTCATCGAACGCTTCCGGATCGGCTGGGCGCCCGGCGGCTGGGACGCGGTCAAGCGCGTCCTCGGCGCCAGCGATGCCAGAACGAAAATGCTGGAACAGGCCGGAATGCTTTCGAGCGGCGAGAAGGGCAAGCAGTTCGACCGCTTTCGCGAACGCGTGATGTTCCCGATCATGGACCGGCGCGGACGCGTGATCGCGTTCGGCGGCAGGGTCATTTCCAGCGCGCATCCCGCGCGCGAGGATCAAGAACCGGGCGTCCCTGCCCCGACTTCTCACGACAGCTCGCCGCCCAAGTACCTCAATTCACCCGAGACGCCGCTGTTCCACAAGGGCCGCGAGCTGTTCGCGCTGTGGCAGGCCCGCGAAGCCAACCGCAAACTCGAACGCCTGATCGTGGTCGAGGGTTACATGGACGTGGTGGCGCTGCACCAGGCCGGTGTCACGCAGGCGGTTGCGACACTCGGTACGTCGACCACGAACGAACACGCCGAGCTGCTGTTCCGCGCCGCACCGGACGTGTATTTCTGCTTCGACGGCGACAAGGCCGGCCGCAGTGCCGCGTGGCGCGCAGTGGAATCGGTGCTGCCGCGGATGCGCGACGGCCGCCAGGCGTCGTTCCTGTTCCTGCCCGAAGGCGAGGATCCGGACACCTTGGTGCGCAAGGAGGGCCGCGACGGATTCGAGATGCGCCTGAAACAGGCGACGCCGCTGTCGGATTACTTCTACGCGTACCTCTCGCGCGACGTGAACGTGGCGACGCTGGACGGCCGCGCGCGCCTCGCCGAACACGCGAAACCGCTGCTCGCCAAACTGCCGGACGGCGCGTTCCGGGATTTGATGTTCGCCGAGCTCGAAAAGCGCACCGGCCTGCGTTCGCAACCCGAGCGCGCGACGTCGACGCAAAGGGCAAGGCAGGCATCGCCCGGCGGCGGCTTGACCACGCGCTCGCTCGTCAGCCGGGTGATTGCGATGCTGCTTGGCTCGCCCGGCCTCGCGGCGGAAGTCGAGCCGCCGTACGGCTTCGCCCGACTCGAGGTCGCAGGTATCCCGCTGCTGATCGAACTGCTCGATGTGTCGCGTGCGCGGCCCGGCATCAACACCGCCCTGCTGCTGGAGCACTTCGCCGACCGTCCCGAATCGCCCGCCCTCGAAAAACTCGCGCTGGTCGAATTCCCCGGCGAACCCGAGGCGCTGCGCGCGACCTTCCTCGATGGCCTCGCGAGACTCGCCACCCAGACCCCGCAGCAGCGGCTCGATGCCCTGATCCGCAAGCAACGGGACACCGCGCTCGACGACGCCGAGAAGAGCGAACTGCGCGAGCTGCTGGCGCGCAAGGTGCGTCCGGCCGCCGTCTAGCGCGCCTGCGCGACCCGAAACGCACGGCGATGGTCGCGGCCAACGGCCGCTCCTACAAAAGAGCAACAAGATCCCTGCCGATCTTCTCCGGCGCGTCCGCCGACGCGTACCGCCGTATCACCTTGCCCTCGCGATCGACGAGGAACTTGGTGAAATTCCACTTGATCGCTTCCGAACCCAGCAATCCCGGCGCTGCGTGCTTCAGAAACTTGTACAGGGGATGCGCATCGGCGCCGTTCACGTCGATCTTCGCGAACAGCGGAAACGTCACGTCGTACTTCGTTGAACAAAAATTGCGGATGTCCGTCGCGTCCCCCGGTTCCTGATGCCCGAACTGGTTGCACGGAAACCCGAGCACCACGAAACCTTCATCCTTGTGCGCGCGGTACAGCGCTTCCAGGCCATCGTACTGCGGCGTGAAGCCGCACTTCGAGGCGACGTTCACGACCAGCAACGGCTTGCCGCGGTATGTGTCGAGCTTCTGCGGCGTGCCGTCCAGCAGGTCGGCTTCAAAATCGTAGATGGTGATCATGGCCGCATCCTCCGCCTCGCTCAAGTGTAGTCATGGACAGCGGTAGGGCGGACACCGTCCGCCGGCGCCACCTCGTGGCGGGCAGTGCCAGCCCTACAGAGACCACGCGCCCCGGAAGCCGTTCCGCGCGATTCTGCGTTACAACCACCGCTGCTGGTAGCGGCGGATGTAGAACACCTTGACGAACTGCGTGAGCGCGCAGTACGCGACGACGGTCGCGGCGAGCCACGCGTAGTACTGCGCCGGAAGCTCGACCATCCCGAGCTTGTGGCCAAGCACGGTGTACGGAATCGCGATGCCGATCGCGATGATCGCGGTGGTGAGTGCCAGCACCGGCGCGGCCGCCGCACTCTGCACGAACGGAATCTTGCGGGTGCGGATCATGTGCACGACCAGTGTCTGCGTCAGCAGGCTTTCGACGAACCAGCCGGACTGGAACAGGTCCTGGTGTGCCGAATTCGCGCCGAACCAGAACCACAGCAGCAGGAACGTCGTCACGTCGAACACCGAGCTGGTGGGCCCGAGCCAGACCATGAAGCGGCCGATGTCGCCCGCGTTCCATTTGCGCGGCTTCCTGATGTATTCCTCGTCCATGCGGTCGAACGGAATCGACAACTGCGAGATGTCGTAGAGCAGGTTCAGCACCAGGATCTGCAGCGGCAGCATCGGCAGGAACGGCAGGAAGATGCTGGCGATCAGCATGCTGAACACGTTGCCGAAATTCGAGCTGGCCGTCATCTTGATGTACTTGATGATGTTGCCGAAGGTGACGCGGCCTTCCAGCACGCCCTCCTCCAGCACCATCAGGTTCTTTTCCAGCAGGATGATGTCGGCCGATTCCTTGGCGATGTCGGTCGCGGTATCGACCGAGATACCGACGTCGGCGCGGCGCAGCGCGGCGGCGTCGTTGATGCCGTCACCGAGGAAGCCCACCGTGTGGCCCTGCCGCTGCAGCGACTCGACCACGCGCGATTTCTCGAGCGGCGACATCTTGGCGAACACGGTGGTACGCGCAACGAGGCCATCCAGCGCGGCGGCGTCCAGATCCTCGATGTCGCGACCGAGCACCGAATGGGTGACGTCGAGGCCGACCTCGCGGCAGATCTTGCGCGTGACCGCCTCGTTGTCGCCGGTCAGCACCTTGACCGCGACGCCGTGGTGGTGCAACGCCGCGATCGCGGTGTGCGCGGTGTCCTTGGGCGGGTCGAGGAAGGCCAGGCAACCGATCGCGGTGAGATTCGCTTCGTCGGCTACGCCGTAGGCACGCTTGACGGCGCCCTGGCGCTTGATCGCGACGATCAGCACGCGCAGGCCGTCCTCGTTCAAATCGTGCGTCATCGTGCGAATGGCCTCGCGGCGTTCGTCGGTCAGCGGAATGTCGTGGTCGCCCTCGTGTGCGAACGCGCAGATCGTCAGCATCTCCTCGACCGCGCCCTTGCACACCAGCACGTCCTCGCCGCCGCCATCGGTCAGCACCACCGACATGCGCCGGCGCTGGAAATCGAAGGGGATCTCGTCGACGATCTTCCACTTCGCGATCGAGTGCTCGAGGTCGCGGTGCGCCAGCACCGCCTTGTCCATCAGGTTCTTGAGGCCGGTCTGGAAATGGCTGTTGAGGTACCCGTATTCCAGCGCGTCATCGGACTCGTTGCCGTCGAGATCGAGATGCTGCTCCAGCACGATCTTGTCGAGCGTCAACGTGCCGGTCTTGTCGGTACACAGCACGTCCATCGCGCCGAAGTTCTGGATCGCGTTGAGCTGCTTGACCACCACCTTGCGCTTGCTCATCGCCAGCGCGCCCTTGGCGAGATTGGCGGTGACGATCAGCGGCAGCATCTCGGGCGTCAGGCCGACCGCCACCGAAATCGCGAACAGGAAGGCCTCGATCCAGTTGCCCTTGCCGAACCCCTGGATCAGGAACACGATCGGCACCATCACCGCCATGAAGCGGATCAGCAGCCACGACACGCTTTTGATGCCGCGGTCGAAGCTGGTTTCCTCCCGCTCGCCGGTGAGCGTGCGCGCCAGCGAGCCGAGGTACGTGCGCGGTCCCGTCGCAACCGCCACGGCGGTCGCGCTGCCGCTCACGACGTTGGTGCCCATGTAGCAGACGGTCGGCAGGTCCAGCGGCTCGGCGTCGTTGCGATGCACGTGTTCGGGGGCGGCCTTTTCGACCGGCAGCGATTCGCCGGTGAGGATCGCCTGCGAGATGAACAGGTCCTTGGCCGCGAGCACACGCAGGTCCGCCGGCACCATGTCGCCCGCCGAAAGATGCACGATGTCGCCCGCGACCAGCTCGATCACCGGCACTTCGATCCGCTCGGAATGGCCGTCCGACGCGCGACGCGTGACGGTCGCGGTGTTGCGCACCATCGCCTTCAGCTTTTCCGCGGCGCGCGAGGAGCGGAATTCCTGGGTGAAGCTCAGCACCACGCTGATGCCCACCATCACCGCAATGATCAGCGGGCCGGTCAGGTCGTCCGACGTGAACAACTGCACCACCGCCAGTACCAGCAGCACGATGATGAAGGGGTTCTTGAAGGTGTGTGCGAGCTGCACCAGCCAGTGGGTCGGCTTCTCGTGTGACGCTTCGTTGACGCCGTCGCGGTCGAGGCGCTCCTCGATCTGCTCCTCATCGAGCCCGGCGGCCGTGGTCTCGAGCGACGCCAGCAGCGCCGCGTCGTCGGTCCACGCGCCGTCGGCAACCACCGGGCGCGCATGCGCCGCGCGGGCCTTGCCGCGCGCTGCGCCGGATCGGACGGGAAGATCGGCCATCACGCTATTCCGTGGCGGGGGTACACACGTCCACGGAAGCGCGAGGGTTCCGTGGACTTGCGGCAAGGTGGCGTGCCGCACGTGGTGCGCGGCAACAGGCTTCCCGGTCGGAGCCGCTGTCGCGGACAGTCAGGCCAGGGAAGGCCGTTCTGGCCGTTCGCGGCCTTCAGCCCGTCCGGGACCGGGACGGTTCGGCGACGCGGCGATCAGGGATGATCGCACACGACGCTGCGTGGCGCGGGCACGGTCACGCGCCACTCGCGACGGCGCGCGTCGCGGCGGTGCCCATGCACCCGGCGGGCAGCCAGGCGCGCACGGAAGAAGTTGCGAAGGAGGTTCATGGCCCATCTCCTCTAAAGCGGTGCCGCAGCATCGCGAGGGGCGGGCCGGACGCCTAGTCGAGGCGGATGCCAGCCAGCCGGGCGCGATCGCCGCGGATTGGTTCGATTTTTGCCGCCGCCACCCGATGCAAGCGGGCGCCGGCGGTGCGACTAGGGTGTACGTCCATGGTCTTGTGAAATGGAGGACAGTGCCGACAGGCGCGACGCGCCTTTTCGGCGCGGGCATTGTCGTGCTGGGCGCGCCTTGGGTCAACCCCTGATGCGTCAAAATCGTGACTTTCCGCGGTCGCTGCACAGCGCGCGTTCATGGCGGTTCGAAGGCCGGGCGCACGCATCACGCGCGCGGGATCGCGTAGGTGCCGACCGCGTGTGCAACCGGCTCGGCGACCCCTTCCGAATAGATGGAAACTTCGCCGACCGCAAGCGACCTGCCAAGCTTCAGCAGCTTGCACACCGCGGTGATCCGGCCTTCGGCCTTCGGCTTGCGCATGAAGTTGATGGTGAGGTTGGTGGTGACCGTCAGCGGCACGATCCCGATCTCGCCCAGGATCGCCACGTACAGCGCGACGTCGGCCGCGGCCATCAGAACCGGCCCTGAAACCGTGCCGCCCGGACGCAGGTCGTCCGATCCGACTTGGTGCGACACCGTCGCACTGCCGTGGCCGACCGCCTCGACCACGTGGCTGCTCTGCGGGAATTCGGCGGCGAGAAACGCCGCAATTTCGTCTTTGGTTGCCGGCACCGCCTTGACTCCTCGAGCCCAATGCGCGAGCTGCCATCCGGCCAACCTTCGTCGGCACGCTGGCAACTCAGTCGGATCATGCCACACGCGGTTTCATGCGCGCCAACCTGCCAACCGGCGCCGCACCGCTACCGCTTGGCCGTGGATGTGTTCAGGTCGATCGCGGCACGTACCAGCGCCTTGAAAGCCGCTGCGTCAATCTGGTCGCCTTCGCGAATGTCGATGGCGCGGCGTGTGTTGCCGTTGTGGCCGGCATTGAACAGGCGGTGCGGATCCGGCAGCGCCGCACCGCGCGCAAACGTGAGCTTCACCTTGTCCCGGTACGTCTCGCCCGTGCAGACGATCCCGTCACGCGACCACGTCGGGACGCCAGACGGATTCGACGGTTTCCGCCACTTGCGCTCTTCGACCATCCCGGGGTCCGCTTCGGCGATCAGGGCACGGATGCGCGCGAGTGCATCGATGCGCCAGTCGCCCGACGCGCTGCCGCGCGTACCTGCCGGCTGACGGCGCCGGACTCCCGGTGTCTTCGTCGTGTTTGCGTTTCGAGGCATCGGCTTTCCCGCAAATGGATGTCAGTGCTGCCTCTGGCGGCGTTGCGCCGGCGAGGCGACGGTCGAACTCACTGGTTGATGACCGAAATCCTGAGCGCGCCGTGATCGTCGAGCGATGCCCAGATCACGCCATCGCCGCCCATCGCCATGCCATCCCGGCAAAACACCACGTGCGGATTCATCTTCCCGATTTTTCCGGCGACGCCAGGCGTGATGATCTTCGAATAGTGTGCCAGCAGGTCGTGCCGCGACGCCACCCGCGTGGCCTTGCCGGGCCCAAGGTTCACCCGCAGTGGATAAGCGATCAGCGCGGCGACCGCATCCCGGTCGTTGGCGCGGACCCCGGTCCTGACGTTGCCGAGAAAAGCCACGATCTGGTCGTAGTGTCCGGTCGAGCCGGAGCAGTCGCTCGCGGCCAGCGTGTGTCCCGCCCGATCCCTGATCACCACGTGTTGCACGTCGCCCGCGGTCGTGATGATGGCCTCGCCGCCGGAAAACGGCACGCTGCGCGAACCCCCCGCCGGCGGTGTGGCGTGGCCTGCGAATGCAATGGCCAGCAGGATCACCGAAGCTGCAGCAGTTCGATACATGGCACCCAACCTCCCGACCGGACCGGCCCACGCGCGTGCGGCGCCCGACGTGATTCATCCAGAACCTGCGGAAGCCCTGATTTTGCTCGTCATTCCGGGGCCACCGCAGTTCCATTGCGGCGGAACCCGACTGCGAAGGCAGAACCTGTCCCGGGCCTGATCCGGGAATGCCGGAGTGAACATCGGCGTAGCCGATGGTCCGAAGGGCGAGCCGCAGGACGCGGCGAGTCTATCCAGAGCCTCGGCTATTGCACCATGCATCCGCCGTGAGCCTGGAAAGATACCGCGCGTACGCGGCAGGTTTGAATTTCGGCGGATTCCCGCCTCCCTTCAGGATCGGAAACAGATGCCCGCAAGCACGCCGCCGACTCCGGCTCGTGCAGTGGCTGCTCAAGGTCGACCTCGCCGCCGCCCTGGCCCTGGTTCAAACCCCGGCCCATGCTGACGTGTCCGGCCTGCGGCGGCACCATGCACGTCATCGCCATGCGGCTTCCCCCTGCACACACCGGACCGGATCACCGGCCAAAAGCTATCTTCATATAACGCAGCGACCCGGACCGGGCTTGCCCAACAAACGGTTCAGATCGCGGCTCGCTTCGCTCACGCGATCTAACCTTATTCGTTAGCCCACGCACACGCCAAGCTTGCAACCAACAATTAGCGCATATACGCTAATTGTGCATGAGCCACGACCCCGCGAAGCGCCGCAAGAACCCGCGTAAGCACGGTATCGACCTGCCCGGCTGCATGGGGGGCGTCTGACAACCCCATGCTCATCCGCGAGGACGACAGGGAAAACTACGGCGAGCAGCGGTGGGTGAGCTTGGGCGGGCGCATGGGCGCGTGGTTGTGCTTGTGTCGACCGACCGCGAGGACGGCCCACGACTGATTTCGTGCCGTGAGGCAGAACCTTATGAACGTGAAGCGTACTACCAAGCGTACCCCCAAATCTGACGTGCCGTACAACCCCAAGAACAACGCGGCAACGATGAAGTACTGGAAGAGCGCCACCGCCCACCGCGGCGTGGTGGAACTGCGTGCAAAGCGCGGGCGACCAGCCAAGCCACCAGAAGAGCGTAAGGAACAGATTGCGCTGCGCGTGGATAAAGACGTGCTGGAATGGTACCGCGAACAAGGTGCGGGCTGGCAGACGCGGATGAACGCTGTACTAAAAGCGTTTCGTGATGCGGCGAGTTGATTGCGGGGGCCAACGCCCGAATTTAGCGGCGCGAGCGATTAGCGAGCGTCCGCTGGAATGAGTAAAAAGAGACTTCCTCGTCATATCGGCCTCGAGGGCCATGATGGTCGTAACCGTCAGCAGAGGAGGAAGTCTCCATGAGCACTATAACCATCGGCGTGGATCTGGCAAAGAGCACC
>JBOHYX010000055.1:0-11004 GCA_050738115.1 Rhodanobacteraceae bacterium | reverse complement strand
GTGTTCAGTCACGACGACCGGCTCCGACCTGCGCATCCTCAAGATCAATGCGGCGGCCGCGCGCTGCTACGGCTACGACCATCGGCAGATGCTGCTGATGCACCTGCCGGACCTGTTCGCGCCACACGAATCCGAGCGCTTGCAGGCCTACCTTTATCGCGAAAATCGCGCGATTCCTCCTGGCGGCGTGGCCTGGACCCACCGCAAGGCCAGCGGCGAGTTGTTCGACGTGCTCACCGACATGGGCAGCCTGCCGCACGAGGACACGCCGATGCATCTCATGCTGGTGCGCGACGTGTCGGGTGAGCAGACCCTGCGCAGGGCCCTCGACGCGGCGCAGGCCCGTTACGAGGACCTGTTCGAGTCCGGTCTCGAGATGGCGTGGACGCATGATGCCGACGGGCGCCTGCTCAAGGTCAACGCCGCGATGGCGCGTGCGCTTGGCTACGAACGCGAAGACATGCTCGGGCACCCGCTGTCCGAGTTCGTGGCCGACGAGGGGCGCGCAGGCTGGGACGACTATCGCGAACGCACCCGCAACCTCGAGCGCGACTCGGGCCTGCTGCAGTTCGTGTCGCGTGATGGCGCCCGCTACATGTGGCGCTACCGGTTCGTGCGCTACGCCGATGCCGAACCCGCCCCGTACGTACTGGCCTTTGCGCGGGACGTGACGGGTCGCTCGACGGAATCGAGGGTCCGCGGCGAGAGCCCGCGCGATCCGCTGACCGGCTGCCGGACGCGGCGGTTCCTCGATGAATTTGCGGCCCACGCGGGCGCCGACCAGCCATGGGGCTGCATCGCGATCGACATCGACTACTTCCGCCAGTTGAATGCGAGTGAGGGCCGCGCGCGCGGCGATGCGGTGCTGCGCGACCTTGCGCGATTGCTTGCGAGCCGCGCCGGTTCGGATGCCGAGGTGGTGCGTCTGGGCAGCGACGATTTCGCGATCATCATGCCGCGGGCGAACGCGTATTCCGTGCGTGAACTCGCCGAACGGCTGGCCGTCGACTCGCGCAACGGCATGCCGGTGGTGTTTTCGCTGGGTTGGGCCGCGCGGGAGGCGGGTGAGCCGCTGGCGGCGACGCTGCGGCGCGCCGACAAAATGCTGCTCAGGACGCGCGGCGAGCAGCGTCCCTGACGACGGCGACACCCCGGTCTTCGCGGGCTCCGTTTCGACCTGGCGTCGCACGTCGCTTGAGTCGCGTTGCGCGCATCGGGCGCGCCGCTTAGCATTCGCGGTTTGCCTGCCACGTCCGGTGGGCGCGGGAGTGCAGCGGGTGATGCGTAGTCATTATTGCGGCCGGATCGGGCAGGCCGACGTCGGCCGGCGCGTCGCGCTGTGCGGCTGGGCAGACGCGCGGCGCGACCATGGCGGCATCGTGTTCATCGACCTGCGCGACCATGAGGGCATCGTCCAGATCGTGGCCGATCCCGACAATGCCGCCGTGTTCGGGACGGCATCACGCGTCGGCTACGAGGATTGCCTGCGCGTTACCGGCACGGTGCGCGTGCGCAGCAACATCAACGAGAAGATCCCGACCGGCCGCTTCGAAGTCGTCGCCGAAAAGATCGAGCTGCTGAACGCCGCGCGCGACCTGCCGTTCGCGCTGCACGAAAATCCCAACGAGGAAATGCGGCTCAAGTATCGTTACCTCGACCTGCGACGCCCGGAGATGCAGCGGCTCATCCGCACCCGGATCCGACTCGTGCGGGCGCTGCGCCGCTGGCTGGATGCGCGCGGCTTCCAGGACATCGAGACGCCCATCCTAACCAACGCGACGCCCGAGGGCGCGCGCGATTACCTCGTGCCCTCGCGCGTGCATGCAGGCCAGTTCTACGCACTGCCGCAATCGCCGCAGTTGTTCAAGCAGCTCCTGATGATCGCGGGCTTCGATCGCTACTACCAGATCGCACGCTGCTTTCGCGACGAGGACCTGCGCGCCGACCGCCAGCCGGAATTCACCCAACTCGACATGGAGTTCGCGTTCGTCGAGGAGCGCGAGATCCAGGACCCCGTCGAGGCGATGGTTCGCGACGTATTCCGGGAAATGGGGGGCATCGAGCTGGCCGATCCGTTCCCACGACTGACGTGGGCCGAGGCGATGCGGCGCTACGGTTCCGACAAGCCAGACCTGCGCATCCATCTGGAACTGGTCGACATTGCCCATGCCGTCAAGCACCTCGAGTTCAAGGTATTCGCCGGTCCGGCCAACGATCCCGATGGCCGCGTTGCCGCGCTGCGGGTCCCGGGCGGGCACGACCTTTCGCGCAAGCAACTGGACGAACTGGCCGCGCACGCGGGAAAGTTCGGCGCCAGGGGCCTCGCGTGGTTGAAGGTCACCGATGCCGGCAAGGGGCTCGAGGGCGTGAGTTCGCCGATCGCGAAGTTCCTCGACGCTGCAACGCTCGCCGCGATCATGCAGCGCATCGGCGCGCAGGATGGCGACGCGCTGCTGATCGGCGCCGGCAAGTGGAAGATCGTCAGCGAGTTCATGGGCGCGCTGCGCCTCAGGGTCGCGCGTGACCGCGGGTTGGTGGGCGAAGGCTGGAAGCCGCTGTGGGTCACCGATTTTCCGATGTTCGAATACGACGAAGCCGAACAACGCTACGTCGCGCTGCACCACCCGTTCACCGCGCCGAAGGTCGACGATGTCGAAGCGCTCGCGGCCGATCCCGCGCACGCGGTCAGCCGCGGCTACGACATGGTGCTGAACGGTGCCGAGGTCGGTGGCGGTTCCATCCGTATCCATACGCCGGAAATGCAGAGCGCAGTGTTCCGGCTGCTGGGGATCGGCGACGCCGAGGCGCGCGCCAAGTTCGGATTCCTGCTGGACGCGCTGAAGTTCGGTGCGCCACCGCACGGCGGCATCGCATTCGGCATCGATCGCCTCGCGATGCTGGTGGGCGGCACCGAGGCGATCCGCGACGTGATCGCGTTCCCCAAGACCACCAGCGCGCAGGATTTGATGACCGACGCGCCGAGTGCCGTCGATCCGAGACAGCTTGCGGAGTTGCATGTGCAGGTGGCGGAGCCGGGACTCGGGACTCGGGATTCGGGACTCGGGAAGCAGGAAGCCGGAAGTCCCTCTCCTGGGAGCAGGCGCTAGCCGGGGCCGGCCAGAGGCCACGCGCGCCCGATGCCCCGTCGTCGGCGGCCGGCTTTTCATCGGGGGGCAGCGAGTGCCGCCTGCGGCGCGAGATGCTTTTCCGAGTCCCGAGTTCCGAGTCCCGAACCGCGAGTCCCGGCTGTCGCGTTGTAGCAGCGCGCCCGAAGTTTCCCTAGACTTTCCTGTTTTCAGTGTTCGTGGAGTGCCCTCATGGGTCGTGGCCCCACCGTCGCCGGCCGCAAGAACGCGCAGGACGCCAGGCGCGGCCAGATTTTCACCAAGCTCGTACGCGAGATCATGGTGGCCGCGCGCATCGGCGGTGGCGACATCGACGGCAACCCGCGCCTGCGCAGCGCGGTGGACAAGGCAATCGCGGCGTCGATGCCGAAGGACAACATCGACCGCGCAATCAAGAAGGCGACCGGCGAACTCGAAGGCGTCGTCTACGAGGAACTGCATTTCGAAGGCTACGCCGCGGGGGGCGTCGCGGTGCTGGTGCAGTGCGTGACCGACAACCGCCAGCGGGCGATATCGGACGTACGCCACGCGTTCGCCAAATTCGGTGGCAATCTCGGTACCGACGGATCGGTTGCGTACCTGTTCAAGCGGATCGGCGTGCTGTCGTACGGCGAAGGCGCGGACGAGGAAAAAATCACCGACGGGGCCATCGAGGCGGGCGCCGACGACGTGAAGATGTGGCCGGAAGATGGCCAGATCGACGTGATCACCACGCCGGAATCCTTCGACGCCGTGCGCGCCGCCATGGAGAACGCCGGCCTCAAGCCGGACCACGCCGACGTCACGATGCGCGCCGAGGTGGACGTGCCCGTCGCGCCCGGAAACGTGGAAGCGGTGCAGGGCCTGCTCGCGCGGCTGGACGAGCTCGACGATGTGCAGAACGTCTATTCCAACGCGGATCTGCCATCGTGAAGCCGGGACTCGGGACGCGCAACACGCGCTCGCCCGTCAGTTTGACGCGGCGGCGGGTACCAACCTTTCCAGCCGGCGTCCTGCTTCCGCTCTTGTTGACGTTGCAGCCGCCGGCTTGCAGCGCGGCAGCACCGCGGAAGATCACGTCAGGCCTCGTGGATTAGGACGTTGCGATGCGGAGTCCCGAGTCCCGAGTCCCGAGTCCCGGCTCCATCCGCGTCCTCGGCATCGACCCGGGCAGCCAGCGCACCGGGATCGGCATCATCGAGGCCGACGCCGCTGGCAGGTTGCGCTGCGTGTTTCGCACCACGCTGCAGGTTGCCGGCGAAGAGACGTTTCCGTTGCGCTTGAAACGCATCTACGACGGGCTCCTGGAAATCATCGACGCACACGCGCCCATGGAGGCCGCGGTCGAGCGCGTGTTCATGGCCAAGAACGCCGATTCCGCGCTGAAGCTCGGCCAGGCGCGTGGAGCGGCGATTTGCGCGGTGGTCGGCCGCGGGCTTGCCGTGCACGAATACGCGCCGAATGCGATCAAGCAGGCGGTGGTTGGCAAGGGTCACGCGGCCAAGGAACAGGTCCAGCACATGGTCGGGGTACTGTTGAACGTGCGCGAACCGCTGCAGGCGGACGCCGCCGACGCGCTCGCGATCGCCATCACCCACGCGCACCTGCGCGCCAGTTCGGCGCGCACCGGCATCGCGCTGGCGGCGTGGGGGCACAGGCGATGAGATGGATGGGCGGGCGTGCTTTCAACTCCCTCTCCCCCAACGGTTGTGTCGTTGGGGGAGAGGGTTGGGGTGAGGGGGTGGGCGGTTTGGGTGGGCGAGCATCCGCCGGATCGCCGGCTCACCATCATGCGCCACCGGGTCCCCCTCATCCGCGCTCGGCACCTTCTCCCCCGAGGGGAGAAGGGAAAACCAGGCAGTCGCGGGATGTCCCGCCATGATCGGCCGCCTTCGCGGAATCCTGATCAGCAAGCGCCCGCCATGGGTGCTCGTCGAAGTGGGCGGCGTAGGCTACGAACTGGAAGTTCCAATGTCGACGCTGTATGACCTGCCGGATCCCGGCACGGAAGTGGTCTTGCTGACGCACTACGCGCACAAGGAAGATACGGTGGCGCTGTACGGCTTCCTGCGTGACGACGAGCGCGCGCTGTTCCGCGACCTGCAGAAGGTGTCCGGGATCGGCGCGCGCATCGCGCTGGCGGTGCTCTCGGGTGTATCGACGTCGGAGTTCGCGCGCTTGGTGCAGGGCGGCGACGTGGCCGCGCTGACGCGCATTCCGGGCATCGGCAAGAAGACCGCCGAGCGCATCGTGGTCGAGTTGCGTGATCGCGTGGCCGCCACCGCGATACCCGCGCCGGGCGGCACCGTGCCGAAGCCGCGCGGCGCGCGCGCCGAGGCCGAGGCGGCGTTGCAGCAACTCGGCTACAAACCCGCCGAGGCGGCGCGCCTGGTCGCGGCATCGACAGCAGATGGCGACGTCGCCGAAGCGATCATCCGCAAGGCGCTGCGCGCGGCGCTGGGGCGCTGATGGACGACGCCAACAACGCGCCGCCGATGACCGATACGCGCGGCAAGGCGCTGCGCGTGATGGTGGTGGGCGCGATCGGGGTGGTATTCGGGGACATCGGCACCAGTCCGCTGTACACGTTCAGCGAGGCCTTCAGCGAACAGCACGGCATGCCGGTGACCGAGTTCAACGTGCTTGGCGTACTTTCGCTGGTGCTGTGGACGCTGGTGATCGTGGTGGCGCTCAAGTACATCACGTTCATCATGCGTGCCGACAACAAGGGCGAAGGCGGCATCATGGCGATGATGGCGCTGGCCCAGCGCGCGACCCGCCAGCATCCGCGCACCCGGCGGCTGGTGGTCCTCGCGGCGGTGCTGGGCGCATCACTATTCTTCGGCGACGGCGTGATCACGCCGTCGATCACGGTGCTGTCGGCGGTGGAGGGCCTGGAAGTCGCCGCACCGCAGTTGGCCGAGTGGGTCGTCTGGATCGCGGTGGGCGTGCTGGTGGCGCTGTTTCTGGTCCAGAAGCGCGGCACCGGGCGCGTCGGGAGCGTGTTCGGGCCGGTGATGTGCGTGTGGTTCGTCGCGCTCGGCCTCATCGGCGTGTACAACATCCTGCAGCATCCGCTGGTGTTGCGCGCGATCAACCCGTGGTACGGGGCGCGGTTCTTCATCCACCACGGGGCGGGTGGGTTCCTGGTGCTGGGCGCGGTGGTGCTGTGCGTGACCGGTGCCGAGGCGCTGTATGCCGACATGGGCCATTTCGGGCGCAAGGCGATCACGGTCGCGTGGTACGCATTCGTGATGCCGGGCCTCATGCTGAATTATTTCGGGCAGGGCGCGTTGCTGATCAGCTATCCCGCGGCGTCCAGCAATCCCTTCTTCCTCGCGGTGCCGGAGTGGGGTTTGTATCCGATGATCGCGCTGGCGACAGCCGCGGCGGTGATCGCCTCGGAGGCCGTGATTTCTGGATCGTTCTCGATCATGCGCCAGGCCGTCCAGCTCGGGTTCCTGCCGCGCATGCCCATAGTGCACACCTCCAACGAGGAAGTCGGCCAGATCTACCTGCCGTGGATTAACCGCTTCCTGATGATCCTGGTGATACTGGTCGTGCTCGGATTCAAGTCGTCGAACGCCCTGGCCGGCGCCTATGGCATCGCGGTGACCGGCACCATGGTGATCGACACCACACTGTTCCTGATCGTGGCGTGGCGGATGTGGAAGTGGAATCCGCTGGCGATCATCGGGCTCGGGGTGTTCTTCCTCACGATCGATCTCGCGTTCTTCAGTGCCAATACACTCAAGGTGGAGGACGGCGGCTGGTTCCCGCTGGTACTGGGCCTTGCAGTGTTCACCGTCCTCACCACCTGGCGCCGCGGTCGCGAACTGGTGCTGCGCCAATTGAAACTCGGCGGCCTCGCGCTGGTGCCGTTCATCACCAACCTGGCCGAGCACCCGCCGACGCGCGTGGAAGGCACCGCGATCTTCCTGGTCAGCGATCCCGACGCGGTGCCGCACGCGCTGCTGCACAATTTGAAGCACAACAAGGTGTTGCACCGGCGCAACCTGATCCTGACGGTGGACACGCTGGAAACGCCGTATGCCGATCCGGAGGAACGGATCGACCTGCAGGACCTCGGCCACGACTTCCACAAGCTGACCCTGCGCTTCGGCTTCGCCGACGATCCGAACGTCCCGAAGGCGCTGCACGCCTGCGCGCGGCGTGGCCTCGACATCAAGATCATGGATACCACGTTCTTCCTGTCGCGCGAGACCATCGTCGCGACCGACCGCCCCGGCATGGCGTTGTGGCGCGACAAGCTGTTCGCGTTCCTCGCCCGCAACGCGCTGCCCGCCACCGCGTTCTTCAGCATCCCCGGCAACCGCCTGATCGAGCTGGGCGCGCAGGTGGAAATTTAGGCGCATGTCCGCGCCGCACTACACTGCGTGCCCACTCCCGTGGCACGGACCCGTACCGTGACAGTCGCCGAGGCTCAAAACGCGTCCGACAGCCGGGCTGCGCCTTCGCTGCGCGCACTGGCGTTCGGCGCGGTCGGCGTGGTGTTTGGCGACATTGGCACGAGTCCGCTGTATACGCTGCAGGAAATCTTCAGCAGCCAGTACGGTCTGGAGGTCGTCCGCACCAGCGTGCTGGGCGTACTGTCGCTGGTGTTCTGGGCGCTGCTGCTCGTGGTGACGGTCAAATACGTGATGTTCGTGATGCGGGCCGACAACAAGGGCGAGGGCGGCATCATGGCGTTGCTGGCGTTGGCGCAACGCAGCGTGCGCGGGAATCCCCGCCTGCGCTGGCTGGTGGCGCTCGTTGCGATCTTCGGCGCCGCGCTGTTCTACGGCGACGGCGTGATCACCCCGGCGATCTCGGTGCTATCGGCGGTGGAAGGCGTCAAGGTCGCCGAACCCTCGCTGGACCGCTGGGTGGTGCCCATCAGCGTGCTGATCCTGCTGGGGCTGTTCCTGTTGCAGCGGCGCGGCACCGCCAGGATCGGCGCGTTGTTCGCGCCGGTGATGTGCGTGTGGTTTGCGGCGATCGCGTTCATCGGCGTGAACATGATCGCGCGCGCCCCGGCCGTGCTGACCGCGTTGAACCCGTACTACGCGGTGCGCTTCTTCCACACCCACGGCGTCCTCGCGTTCGTCGCGCTGGGCGGCGTGGTGCTGGCGGTCACCGGCACCGAGGCGCTGTATGCGGACATGGGGCATTTCGGCAAGGTACCGATCCGGCGCGCCTGGCTGTACTTCGTGTTCCCCGCGCTGCTGCTGAACTACTTCGGGCAGGGTGCCTTGCTGCTGCGCGATCCCGGGGCGGCCGCCAATCCGTTCTATCTGCTCGTGCCGCATGTGCTGCTGTATCCGATGGTCGTACTGGCCGCGGCGGCTACCGTGATCGCTTCGCAGGCGGTGATCTCGGGCGCCTATTCGATGACCCGCGAAGCCATGCAGCTCGGCTATTCCCCGCGGATGTCGGTCATGCACACCTCCAGCCGGATGCCTGGGCAGATCTTCATGCCATCGATCAACGACATGTTGCTGGTGCTGGTGCTGGCGGCCGTGATCGGCTTCCGGTCGTCGCAAAATCTGGGTGCCGCGTACGGCATCGCCGTGACCGGCACGATGGTGGTCACCACGTTGCTGATGTTGATCGTGGCGGTGCGCCGGTGGCACTGGAGGCTTCCACTGGTCGCGGCCGTCGGCATCGTGTTCCTCGTCGTCGACCTTGCGTTCTTCGGCGCCAACCTGCTAAAGGTCGAGCATGGCGGCTGGTTTCCGCTGGTGTTGGGCTTGCTGGTGTTCACGGTGATGACCACCTGGCGGCGCGGCCGCGAGCTGGTGTTGCGCCAGTTGCGGCTCGTGGGCCTTCCGCTGGCGCCGTTCATCGGCAGCGTCGCGGAGCATCCCCCGGAGCGGGTGTCCGGCACCGCGGTGTTCCTGACCGCCAACGTCAGTGCGGTGCCGCACGCGCTGCTGCACAGCCTGAAACACTTCAAGGTGCTGCACCAACGCAACGTGCTGCTGAGCGTGGACACGCTGGAAGCGCCGTTCGCCGATCCCGGCGAACGCATCGAGTGGCATGATCTCGGCCATTCGTTCCACACCGTGGTGCTGCGCTTCGGCTTCATGGAGGCACCGGACATACCCGCCGCGCTGGCCGCGTGCGCGCCGCTCGGGCTCCCGTTCGACATGATGGATACCACGTTCTTCCTGTCGCGCGAGACCGTGGTCGCCGCGCGCCGACCGGGCATGGCGCGGTGGCGCGACGCGCTGTTCGCATTCCTTGCGCGCAACGCAATGCCGGCCACCGCGTTCTTCCGGATTCCCGGCAACCGGCTGGTCGAACTCGGCACGCAGGTGGAGATCTGAGGCTCGGAGCGCCGGACCCGGGCTCGCCCGCGGGAATCCCGAGTCTTGCTTCCGCCGGTTCCGCAGGCTTACTTGCCTCCCGTCAGCTCATCGGCGAGGGCATTGGCTCCGTACACGTGCCTCAGGCCTGCCAGGATGAATGCGCTGTCGACCGCCACCGCCCGGTTGAGTTCGTCGTCATACCAGAACGCCCCGCCGAGTGAAGGCGGGTTGCCATCGAAGATCAGGCCGACGAGCATACCCTCGCGGTTGATGACCGGGCTGCCCGAGTTGCCGCCGACGATGTCGTTGGTGGTGACAAAATTCACCGGCGTCGCTGGATCGAGGCGATCCTTCGCCTGCAGCCACGGCTCGGTGAGCTGGAGCGGCGGATAACCCTTCGCGTGCTTGTAGAGACCGGCCACGTCGGTGAATGGCGCGACCTCCTTGCCGTCCCTCGGCCAGCCCTTGACAACGCCGTACGACACGCGTTCGGTGAAGGTCGCATCGGGAGCAATGCTGGTGCCGAAGAGCGCAAAACGCGCCCGCGCGATCTTGGCGGTGTTCGCGTCGATCACGGCCGCGACCCGGTCTTCGTACGCCTTGCGGTGTTTGAGGTAGAACGGCAGCACTTCGCGGGCCAGCGCGATCATCGGATCATCGGAAGCGGCCACGGCCTTCTCACCGCCGTTCCACAGCTGCTTCCGCAGGGAGACATCGGCGAGTCCGGATCCGTCGACGGCGTAGTGGGCGACCTGCTCCGGAGACTCCGTTGCAAACAGCTTCTCCGCGATCGGGGCGTCCGTTCCCAGCGTATTGCGCAGCATCGTGAGCGAGGATGCCAGCCGCAGGCGGTCGTAATTCGGGTAAACCGGCGCCGGCGAAAACAGTTGCTGTTCCACGCCCGGCAGATTGGCGTTGCGGTACTCCCCGATCCGCTCGGCTTCCGGCAGCGTGCGTTCGTGGGCGCCGAGCACGAGCGTGAACGCGATCTGGAAAAGGCGCGCGTTGAAGCCCGCGCCACGCACGATGAGGCCGTAGCGTTCGCCCATGTCGAGCGCGATTTTCTGCGCCGTGGCAATGTTGGCCCAGGCGTCCCCGTATTGCTGCTCCAGCTTCGGGTCGGCCTTGACCTTGGCGCGCAGTTCCGCTTCCTCCTTTTCCTTGCGGGTGAACTGGGTCTCGTTGTTGAGTGCCTTCAGTTGTCCGTCGATCGACTTGATTGAGTTGTTCACGAAAAACAGCGTGCCTTGCGCGATGCGGGCGTTCTCGCTGCTGCCGGCGCTGAATGCTTCGAGCAGACCCTGGTAGTGGCCAAGGTACTGCAATGCGTCCGGGAACACCGGGTAGCGCAGAGCCTTGAGCTGCGCGACCGTGAAGTCGCGTTCCGTCGAGCCTGGATTACCGGACGTGAACACGAGTTCGTCCGCCTTTGGGCCCTGCGCTGAAAAGTGGAAGTACTCCGGGGTGCGCGCCGGCTTGCCGTCCACGTACACCCGCACGATTGCGACGTCGTAGTCGTAGCGCGGGTAGTTGAAGTTGTCGGGATAGCCGCCGAAGAACGAAGTCTGCTGGCTTGGCGCGAAGACCAG
>JBOHYX010000054.1:0-11108 GCA_050738115.1 Rhodanobacteraceae bacterium | reverse complement strand
CGGGCATCCGTCCGCCCATTCCCCGCATCGCCCCGGACATCTGGCGCATCAGGCCCTTCATCCCGCCGCGCGCGAACTTGCCCATCATCTTTTCCATCTGGGTGTACTGCTTCAGCAGGCGATTCACGTCGGCCGGCTGGGTGCCGGACCCGCGCGCCACGCGCGCACGCCGCGAACCGTTCAGCAGCTTCGGATGGCGCCGTTCCTTTTTTGTCATCGAGTCGATGATCGCCATCATCTTCTTCACTTCCTTGTCGTTGACCTGCGATCTGACCTTGTCGGGCAGGCTCGACACGCCCGGCAGCTTTTCCATCAGGCCGGCCAGCCCGCCCATGTTGAGCATCTGGTCGAACTGGTCCTTCATGTCGTTCAAGTCGAAATGCTTGCCCTTGGCGACCTTGGCCGCGAGTTTGGCGGCCTTCTCGGTGTCGGTCTTGCGCTGCACGTCCTCGACCAGCGACAGCACGTCGCCCATGCCGAGGATGCGGGTCGCCATGCGGTCGGGGTGGAAGGGTTCCAGCGCATCGGGCTTCTCGCCCGCGCCGAGGAACTTGATCGGCCGCCCGGTGATGTAGCGCACCGACAACGCCGCGCCGCCGCGCGCGTCGCCGTCGACCTTGGTCAGGATCACGCCCGTCAGCGGCAGCGCATCGGCGAACGCCTTCGCGGTGTTGGCGGCATCCTGGCCGGTCATCGAATCGACCACGAACAACGTCTCGACCGGGTGCAGCGCCGCGTGCAGCGCCTTGATCTCGACCATCATCCGCGCATCGATGGCGGTGCGGCCGGCGGTGTCGACGATCAGCACGTCGGCGACCTCGCGCCTGGCCGCCTCGACCGCGGCCTTGACGATCGCGACGGGCTGCTGACCCGCCGCCGATGGCACGAAGCCCGCGCCAACCTGCGCCGCCAGGGTCTGCAGCTGTTCGATCGCGGCCGGGCGGTACACGTCGGCCGACACCACGACCACCTTTTTCCGATGCTCGATCAGGTGCCGCGCGAGTTTGGCGACCGTGGTCGTCTTGCCGGCGCCCTGCAGACCGGCCATCAGCACCACCGCGGGTGGCGTCGCGGCAAGGTTGAGCGACGCGTTGGCGGTACCCATCACCGCGGTCAGCTCGTCGCGCACGACCTTGATGAGCGCCTGACCCGGCGTCAGCGACTTCAGCACTTCCTGGCCGACCGCGCGCACCTTGATGCGCTCGATCAGCGCCTGCACCACGGGCAGCGCGACGTCCGCCTCGAGCAGCGCGACGCGCACTTCGCGGAGCGCCTCGCGGATGTTTTCCTCGGTCAGGCGCCCGCGCCCGGTGAGGCGCTGGACGGTGGCCGACAGGCGTTGGGTCAGGTTGTCGAACATGCTGGCGCGTGGAATCTGAAACCCCGGAGTGTAACGGGTTCGACGTGCGCACCCGGCGTTACTGCGCCGCGGGTTGCGCCTTGATCCAGTCGGCGATGTCCGCGATCACCTTCGGGTCCACGTGCGCGGACGCGTCGTAATCCGCGAGCGTGTCCGTCCGGCCCGCCGGGGTGAACAGGCGGCCGAGGCCGGGAAACAGGCGGAACGTGACGTTCGCCTTTCCAGCGAGCACCTTCTTCCACGCATCGAAATCCTGCGTCGGCGATACCTGGAAATCACCACCGCCCTGCAGGATCAGCATCGGCACCGACAACGATTTCGCCACCGCGACCTGGTCGTAATCGTGGAGGCTCAGCCAGTACGACTGCCGAAGCCCCGCGTACGTTCCCTTGGGCGGGTGCCCGGGTTCGGCCTTGTCGAGCAGCGCCCGTTCTTCCCGGTTCGCCTCGAGCGACGCCGCGACCTCCTGCTTCGATGCACCCTGCTCCGCTCCGAGTTCGCGGATCTGCGCCGCCGAGACCTCCAGCAACAGTCGCGCCGGCGCGGCCAGCATGATCACGCCGGCGAGCCCCGGATCGCGTTTGGCGATGCGCGGCGCCATCTGGCCGCCGAGGCTGTGGCCAAGCAGGAACACGCGATGGGGATCGACCTGCGCCTGCGCCGCCAGCAGGTGCAGCGCCGAAAGCGCGTCGTCGGCGACTTCATCGTCCACCGTGAAGTCCGCGTTCGCGGCCGTTTTCCGCGGGTAATCGAACGTGCGCTTGTCGTAACGCAGCGTGGCAATCCCGTCTTTCGCCAACCCATCCGCGATGTCGCGAAACGGCTTGTTCGGGCCGATCGTTTCATCGAGGTCGTGCGCGCCGGAGCCCTGCACCAACACCACGGCCGGGAACGGCCCGTCGCCGGCGGGCAAGGTCAGCGCGCCGCGCAGCGGGCCCGCAGGCGACGGCACGCTGAGCGGCTCGACGCGTGCACCATCGGGGAGGATCCGCGCGGCGACAGGCGTGGCGGATTCCACCACGTCCGGGTTCAACAGGAAAAAACCGGTCAGCTTGCCGGATGCGTCGCACGATGACACGAAGTACAGCGAACCGTTCGCGAACTCCACCGGGGCCGCGACCGCCGGTTGGCCCTGCACCGTCCGCTGCCGCACCGCGCCATGCGAGCGGTAGGCGCCAAGCATCGAGGTCACCTGCCGCCACACTTCATCGAGTTTCGCCGGGGGCAGTGCACCCGACATTTTCGCGGAGAAATGCGCCCCCACGTCCGCGAACCTCCCGTGCACCAGCGCGTCGAGCGAATCGCCGGCACGTTCAAGACACACGTCGTCGGCGGGTGCCGCCGACGCCGCCAGCGGAAACGCCAGCAGCAGCAACGCCAGCAAACGTCCAATCCGTTTCAGTGCATCCTCCCCATGCAAGCCTGATCGTGCAAAATCGACGTGTTTCAGTGCGATGCGGGTGCGGGCAAGTCGAGCCCGTGCAGATCCGCAGCGTCGAGAATCCGGATGCCCGCGATCTGGTCCTTCGCGTTGCACGAAAACAGCGCGACCATGTGCATGTCGGCAAACTCCATCGGCGCCACCATCGCTTCGTGGCCTTCGACGGTGCGCGGCACGAACTGCCCGAGCGACTTGTACACGCCGACCTGTGCCTGCAGGTTGGTCCACATGGTCGCAAGCACCGTCGGCGGCAGGTGCTGCTGCACATCGGGCGCGAAGTGTGCCCCGACCTGCGTGTACATGCCGAGCGTCCACGCGCTGAAGGCCTCGGCGCCGTATTTCTGGCACGTCCTGCCTGGAGGCGCCGCTGCTGGCGCTGCCGACACCGCACCGCAAACCAATCCCGCAGCCACGACCAGCATCACCGCAGCGACGAATTTCATGTTGCGTCGGATCCACGCGACCACCCCCGGCATCATCACGAGCAGCATCACGAAAACCATCCACGTACGCGCCTGCTTCATCGGTTGTCTCCACGGTTGCGGCCAGCGGGAACCAGGTCCAGCACCATCCGGGTCAGGTCTTCCACCACCGAGGTGTTGAGCGAGTACACGATGTTCCGGCCGCGTCGCTCGGTACGCACCAGCTCGGCCTGCTTCAGGATCGCGAAGTGGTGCGAGAGCGAAGGCCCGGTGATGTCGAACATCGTGCCGATCCCGCCCGCGCTCGACGCGCCCTTTTGCAGGCGCTTGAGGATGGCGCGACGCGTCGGATCGGCAAGCGCACGGAACACCTCCTGCTGTTTCATCGGTGCCGGCTTGGGTGATGGCGCCGCATATACTTAGACATTTGTCTAAATATTGCAAGTGCCTTCTTCGGCGCATGATCCCCGGTACGGTCGCCGCTGGAACCGGCGACCGGCGGCATGCGACACTGCCGCGATGCCAACGCACTCCACCATGCTGGAACTGCTCGCGATCCTCGCGATCGCCCTGTACTTCGCCAGTGCGGCGGGATTGGCGCGCCCGCTCCTGGACCAGCGCGCGATCCCGTACCGGGCGGCGCTGATGACGGGTGCAATCGCGGTGCTGCTGCACTTCGCGGTGTTGTTCGGCATCCATCGCGGCGCGGTGGACCTGCATTTCTATGCCGCGCTGTCGCTGGTCTCCGCGGTGATCGCGGGGCTCACCCTGATCGTGAACGTGGCCCGTCCGGCCGCAGCGCTCGGGATCATCCTGTTCCCGCTGGCGGGTGTCTTTCTTGCGATCGACGAGTTCCTCGCGCCGCCCACCGCGCCCTTCCCCCTCGACTGGCAAATCGGCCTGCACGTGATCATCGCGCTGCTCGCCTACAGCCTGCTCGCGATCGCGGCGGTGCTGGCACTGCTGCTGGCGACCCAGGAACAGGCCCTGCGCACCCGCCGCCTCAGCGCGTGGGCCAGCGTGTTGCCGCCGCTGACCCGGACCGAGTCGCTGATGTTCAAGTTGATCGACGCGGGCTTCGCGCTGTTGACGCTGACCCTCCTGTCCGGGGCGCTGTTCGTGCACAACCTGCGCGCACAGCACCAGGCGCACACCGCGATCCTGTCGATCGTCGCCTGGATCATTTTCGGCGTGCTGCTGTTCGGCCGCTGGCGCTGGGGCTGGCGCGGGCACCGCGCGGTGTACATGACGCTGGCCGGCATGGTGATCCTGTTGCTGGCGTTCTTCGGCTCGAAATTCGTGCTGGAGCAGATCCTGCACCGGCACGGCATGTGACGGCCGACGGCGCGTGCAAGCCACGTCGCGATGTGCAAATATCCGCGCGATCCGTAGCGCACCGATTCCCTTTTCCGGAGCATCCATGATCCTGTCCCCGGGTTCCACGCGCGCGTGGGACGCCACCACGTCGCGGCTTGCACGCCTCGCCGCCGGTTGCCTGCTGTTTGCGCTGCTGGCCGGCCTCGTACCCGCCATCGCGCGCGCGGATTCCACGCTGAATCCAGCGCTGCTGCCGGAGATCCAGGCGGCTACGTTCGAAGTGGTAGCAGCCAAGCCGAAGGACACGCTCAGCTACGAAAAGCCGCTGCCGATGGACCTGCTGCCGTTCCAGGAACGCACCGACAAGTACTACTCGATCGGCACCGCGTTCGCGATCGGCCCCAACCGCTACCTCACCGCGGCGCACGTGCTGATGGTCGGCTACCAGAGCCTGTGGGGGCCGCCGGAACTGCGTGATGCGGCGGGCAAGGTGTACGCGATCGACAGGATCGAGCAGTTCGCGCTGCGGCGCGACTTCGTGGTGTTTTCGCTGGCCGATCCGCCCAAGGTTACGCCGCTGGCGATCGACACCCAACCCGCCCTGAACCAGGTGGTGTATTCGGTCGGCAACGCGCTCGGCACCGGCGTCGTGATCCGCAACGGGCTGTATACGTCCAACACGCCCGAGGACCAGGACGGCAAGTGGAACTGGATCCGCTTTTCGGCCGCGGCGTCGCCGGGCAACAGCGGCGGCCCCTTGCTCAACCAGGACGGCAAGGTGATCGGCATCGTCGAGATGAAATCGCCAAGCGAGAACCTCAATTACGCGCTGCCGATGAGCGAGGTGCAGGACGCGCCGAAGGATCTGGCACGCTTCGACAAGCGCATGGCCTACCAGTTCGACGTGTTCAACGCCACGGTCACCGGCACATTCAACGGTGAGTTCAAGCTGCCGCTGTCGGTTTCCGATTTCTTCGCGGCATACGCCAACGCGTTCCATCCGTACCTGGACGCCCAGCTCAAGGCGCTGCTCGACCAGCAGTCGGCCAACCTGTTTCCGAACGGCGACGGCGCGCACCAATTGCTCTACAGCGGCCCGTCGATGGGCGATTTTCCGCAGCTCGTCACCCGCAACAGCGACGGCACGTGGGCCGCGAACGGACGGCCGAACATCCGCATCACGCTGCCCGCCAACGGCTACATCTCGGGCGGGATCGTCGCGCAGAACGTCCTGTTCCACCTGCGCAAGCCGGACACGATTTCCGCCGCGGATTTCCACCACGATCCGAAGGGCGTGATGGACATGCTGCTGAAGACGGGATTCATGAAGCGCACGATCGGTCCGGAGCAGATCCGCGTCACTTCGCTCGGGCGGCCCGACCAGAGCGGAACCTGGACCGACCGCTGGGGCCGCCACTGGCAAACCTGGCGGTGGCCCGTGCCTTACGCCAACGGCTACGTCAGCCTGTTCGCGCTGCCGACGCCGGACGGCTACGCGATCCTGATGCGCATCGAGCCCGCGACTTCGCGTCACGACGCCGCGATCAACATGCGGGCACTCACCGATTTCGTGAGCCTGCCCTATGACGGCACCCTCGCGCAGTGGAAGGCGTTCCTGGCCGAGCCGAAACTGCTGCCGGACGCCTTCAAGGACATCCACATCGGCTTCGACTACGGCAAGGATTTCCGTTACGACTCGTCGCGGCTCGCCTTTTCGTTCACGCCTGGCCTGCAGGGCGTCAATGCCGACAGCATGCTGACGCTGGGCTTCACGTTCTTCCCCGATTCAAGCGGCAAGGCGACGTGGAACGTCGCGCAGGTGTGGCTGGCCGAAGACAAGCACGACCAGCACTGGGTCAGCGTGCTGCGCAACCAGGCCCCGCCGGCCGACCTGCCCGACAGCTACCAGAGCCACTGGAAGAAGATCGTGGCTCGCCGCCACCCGTATGACGCCGAGGCCTACAACGAAAACGACATGACCCGGATCAACGCGGTGGTGCCGCCGCCGCCGGGTAATGACCAGCCATCGGTGTTGTACACCGCGTACGTCTACCAGCCCGGCACCCAGCCGCAGGCGGAGATGAAACAGAAGCTCGACCTGTTGTTGAAGGGCGTCGAGGTCAAACAGTAGGAGCGTGCCTGCACGCGACCCGAGCCTCCTTACAGTTTCGCGACGGCACCGGGGACAATACGTTCATCGCAAATCAGAATCTCGTTGGCGTACAGAGCAACATTGGCGTGCCTGTCGGTTACGCGTCCGACAGTACCCTGTCGAGCAGCTCGACTTGGGACAACGCGAACTTCGCGAGTCTCGGCGTGACGCCCGCAACGTACACATGGACGTGGGGAACAGGAGCCGACCAGAGCTTCACGCTCGATGTCGTCACCAGCGTGCCCGAGCCCGCCGCACTCGGCATGTTCGGCTTGGGCTTGCTGCTGATGGGCGGTTTCGCGGGCCTGCGCCGGCGCGTGGCGTAGGCACCCGTCAATAGCCCGTAGCCCGGATGAAGCGCAGGGGAATCCGGGATTCCGGGACCAGAGCATGCGCCGCCCCGGATTCCATCGCTTCGCGATTCCATCCGGGCTACGTCGCTGGATTCCGGGTTCCGCCGCGATGCAACCGCGGCGGCCCCGGAATGACGAATTGATGCAATCAGGTCGCGTTTGCAATCCGGTAAGCGCGCGACGACGCGGAAACGCACGCTTCAACGACCCAGCAACGCCTTCGCCTTCGCCACCACGTTGTCCACGGTGAAGCCGTACTTCTCGAGCACCGTGTCGCCTGGCGCGGAAGCGCCGAACTTGTTGACACCGACGCCGGAACCGTGATCGCCGACCCAGCGTTCCCAGCCCTGGCGACAGCCGGCTTCGACCGCAAGCCGCGCATGCACGTTCGGCGGCAGCACCGAGTCGCGATAGGCCTGATCCTGCTGCTCGAACAATTCCCATGACGGCATGGAAACGGCCCGCGCGCGGATGCCCTCGGCTTGCAGCTTTTCGACGGCTTTCGCGGCAAGATCGGTTTCGGCGCCGGTGCCGATCACGATGAGTTCCGGCGCTCCGGCGGGCGCATCCAGCAACACGTAGGCACCTTTGCGCACGCCTTCGGCGCTGGCAAACTTGTCGCGATCCAGCGTGGGCACGTTCTGGCGCGACAGCGCAATGACGGTGGGACGGTCACTGGTTTCAATCGCCACCCGCCACGCCTCGGCCGTCTCGTTCGCATCGCCGGGGCGGAGCACGAGCATGTTTGGCACCGCGCGCAGGCCAGCCAACTGTTCGACCGGCTGGTGCGTCGGACCGTCTTCGCCGAGCGCGATCGAATCGTGGGTGAACACGTTGATGACGTGCAATTTACTGAGCGCCGCCAACCGCATCGGCGGGCGCATGTAGTCGGAAAAGATCAGGAAGGTCGCGGTATACGGGATGAAGCCGCCGTGCGCGGCCATGCCGTTGGCGATCGCGCCCATCGCGTGTTCGCGTACCCCGAAGTGGAGGTTCCGCCCGGCGTAACTCCATTTTTCGTCCTTGCCGACACCCTGCTCATCGGACTCCGCGCCCGGCGAAAACACGCCCAGCTTCTCCACCGCGGTGTAGGTGGACGGGTCGAGATCGGCCGATCCGCCGCTCAACGCCGGCAGCTTGGCAGCGATGGCCGAGAGCACCTTGCCGCCGGCCTTGCGGGTCGCCATGCCCTTGGCATCGGCTGGAAATACCGGAATGTCGGCGTCCCATCCGGGCGGCAACTCGCGCTTGAAACTGCATTGCAATTCATCCGCAAGCTCTGGAAAAGCCTTGGCATATTTGTTCCAGCGGCGCTTCCATGAAGCCTCTGCGCGCTTGCCGCGTTCCTGCGCTTCCCGAAAATGAGTGAGCGCCTCGTTCGGCACCAGGAAGGGCGGCTGCTCGGGCCAGCCGAGTTTCTGCTTGGTCTTGGCGACATCTTCCTCACCCAGCGGCGAACCGTGCGCCTTGTAGCTGTCCTGCTTGGGCGAACCGTAGCCGATGTGGGTGCGGACCAGGATCAGCGACGGCTTTCCCGTCTGGCGTTTGGCCTTCCTGATGGCGCCCTCGATCGCCGCGAGATCGTTGCCGTCTTCAACGGTCTGCACGTGCCAGCCGTACGCCTTGAATCGGGCCGCTCGATCCTCGGTGAAGGTGATGTCGGTGCCGGCGGCGAGCGTCACCAGGTTGTCGTCGTAGAACACGATCAGCTTGCCGAGCCCGAGATGGCCGGCCAGCGACGCCGCCTCCGAGGCCACGCCCTCCATCAGGTCGCCGTCACTGGCGATGACCCAGATGTGGTGATCGATGACCTTGTGGCCCTCGCGGTTGTAGCGCGCGGCGAGCTGCGCCTCGGCGATCGCCATGCCGACGGCGTTGGCAAAGCCCTGTCCCAGCGGACCCGTCGTGACTTCCACGCCCGGCGTGTGGCCGCGCTCCGGGTGGCCGGGGCACTTGCTGCCCCACTGCCGGAATTGCTTGATGTCGCCCAGCGAAACGCCGTAGCCGGTCAGGTACAGAAGGCTGTACAGCAAGGCCGAACCGTGCCCGGCCGACAACACGAAACGGTCGCGGTCGACCCAGTCCGGATTCTCCGGGCGGTATTTCATGAACCGGGTCCACAGCACGTAGGCCATCGGCGCGGCACCCAGCGGCATGCCGGGGTGGCCACTGTCGGCCTTCTGCACCATGTCCACCGACAGGAAGCGGATGGTGTTGACGCAAGTCTGGTCGAGATCGGCTGCCATGGCGATGTCACTCCGTAACGTTTCGCGTGTGGAATTGACTAGCATAACCTCCGCACCGCGACGCTTTCGCACGGTTGCCGTCGCGGCCGGCGTTCGCTACAATTTGTTGCTTTGTTTTCTGAAGCTTGCTCCCGAGGAGGCCGCCGTGAAGGTGCTTTCATCGCTGAAGTCCGCCAAGCAGCGGCACCGCGACTGCAAGATCGTGCGCCGGCGCGGCAAGGTGTTCGTGATCTGCAAGAGCAACCCGCGCTTCAAAGCCCGGCAGAGGTAAGTGCGACCGCCTGGAGCGGCATAAGCAGCTTCGAAGCGGCTGTTGTGGAAAGTCAGGGCAGGGATGCCCGTTCTGGTGTTGCCGACCGCTGTGAGGTTGCATTCGTTCGGCGACCCGGTTACACGGCGATCAGGGACGATCGCACTGACGTGACCGGTTCCGTGACGGCGTGCGCTGGCGCGCCGTCTGCATTTTTGCTACAAAAGGCGGTCGGCGCGCTGCGCGCCTTTTGGGGGATCGGTCGCCATGAAACGCTTTGGTATCAGCCTCGCCGCCGCGGCCATGGTGCTCGGCGTGGCACCGTTGCTGCTGCCGGCGCCCGCGCGTGCCGAGAGCCTGCTCATGAAGGTGCAGCAGGAGCAGCGGATGAACCTGCCGCGCAACGGCATGACCATGGCGCAGGTGAAGGGCCGGTACGGCGAACCGCTGAAGGTATTGCCAACGCGCGGCGGCAGTTCCAGGTACCAGCCGCCGATCCATCGCTGGGAATACCCGAAGTACACCGTGTACTTCCAGAACACCCACGTGATCCATTCGGTGCTGCGGACGCCGGGACCGGATAGTCTGTAGCGATCACGCACAACGTCGCTTTTGTTGGTCGTCCCGGCGCAGGCCGGGATCCACGTTGGCGCACTGGATGCAGCCGGGATCACACGCAGCTCCCGCTGCCTGCCGTTCGAGCCATCCGCTGCGCGAATGTTCGCTTCGATATCCTGCTTGTGCAGGCGGGCCTGCGCCGGAATGACGATATCCGAAGCACCGACGATCCCACGGATCATGCCATCTACTGAATTGCGATTGCCGGCCGAATGGGAGCCGCAAGCGGCGGTGCTGCTGGCGTGGCCGCACGCCGGCACGGACTGGGCGCCGCGGCTCGACCCGGTGGAAGACGCCTGCGCCCGCCTGATCGCCGCGATTTCGCGATGTGAAACCGCAGTCGTCTGCGCGCCCGATGCCGAAATCGGCGCGCACGCCGCCGCGTGCGTGCGCGACGCGGGTGCGGACCTCGCCCGCGTGCGGTTCGTTGAAATCGCCTACAACGATACGTGGCTGCGTGATTCCGGGCCGATAACGTTGCGCGGTGACCGCGACCGGCACGTCCTCCTGGATTTCCGTTTCACGGGGTGGGGCGGCAAGTTCGAAGCCGGGCAGGACGACGCGCTCGTCACGGGCCTCGTGGAGCGCGGTGTGTTCCGTGGCGACGCCGAGCACCGGCATATCGACTGGGCGCTCGAAGGCGGCGCCATCGAATCGGACGGACACGGCACGATCCTCACGACCTGGCGCTGCCTCCGCCAGCGCCACCCCGGCGACTCGCGCGAGTCCATCGAACGTGCCCTGCGCACCGCGCTGTCGGCCGAACGCGTGCTGTGGCTCGATCGCGGTTACCTCGAGGGCGACGACACCGATGCGCACATCGACACCCTCGCCCGGTTTGCACCCAACGACGCCGTCGTGTACCAGGCCTGCAGCGATCCCGACGATCCGCACTACGCCGATCTCGCCGCGATGCGCCGGGACATCGAGGCACTGTGCACCACCGCGG
>JBOHYX010000053.1:0-11113 GCA_050738115.1 Rhodanobacteraceae bacterium | reverse complement strand
GCATTCGATCGAACGTTGCGGCGCTTGCGTGGTCACACCGCTGAGTGGTCACGACGCGACCGCTGAGTCGGAGCGGCCTTCGGGTCGCACGGAGTGTACGGGGACGGCGGGGCTGGCCGGTTGTTGTGGCCACCCGCGCGAGACGCTGCATCCGCCATCAGTCCTTCAAGCCGCGAGCATGTGCATTGCGGAGACGCCGATGGCCGATGAAACCCCAAAGCATGGCAAGCCCGGCGATGAGCCGGCCAGCAAGTCACGACGCAGGTTCCTGACCGGTTCCGTGACGGTGATCGGCGCCGCGGGGTTCAGCCTCAGCCTGATCCCGTTCGTGGAAGCGTGGCTGCCCAGCGCGCGCGCCAAGGCCGCGGGTGCGCCGGTCGCGGTGAATGTCGGCAAGCTCGAGCGCGGCCAGTTGCTGCGCGTCGGCTGGCAAAAACAGCCGATCAACGTCGTCAACCGCTCGCCGGAACAGCTCGAATGGCTGAAGGCGCAGGACCCGCGCCTGGTCGATCCGGAATCGAAGCAACCGCAGCAGCCCAAGTATTGCCAGAACATGTACCGCTCGATCCGGAAGGACTGGCTGGTCTACATCGATATCTGCACGCACCTCGGCTGCGTCCCGGACTACTACGGCGCGGTCAAGCCCGAGCCGTTCGATCCTACCTGGAAGGGCGGCTTCTTCTGCCCGTGCCACCACTCGCGCTACGACATGTCGGCGCGCGTCTACAAGGACGTGCCGGCGCCGCTCAACATGGTGGTGATGCCCTACCACTGGGTCGACGACACCCACCTCATCATCGGCGTCGATCCGCCGGCAGGGTCCCCGCAGTTGAAGGGCCCGCTCGAAGGGTCGCTGAAGGGCGCGGCCAAAGCCTGATCGTGCCGGTCGCTGTCGACCGCAGCCGATTGCGGTCAGCCGTGCGGCGATGAATCCGCGAACCGTTGGCGTGGCCAATCCGGCCGCGCGGCGCGTTGTGCTCACTTCGGCTTGGTGGCATCCGCGTGCGCGGCGTCAGGCGCTGCAGGGGAATCGCCCTGCAACTTCTCCGCCGTGTCCGCCGCCGGCTTGGCCTTGTCCTGCTCGTCGCCGCCCTGCAACGCCTGCTTGAATCCGCGCACCGCCTTGCCGAGATCCGGGCCGAGCTTCTTCAGCTTGCCGGTGCCGAACACCAGAACGACGATCGCCAACAGGATAAGTATGTGAAACGGGCTGAATTCGTCCATCGTGGCCTCCAGCGGAACACTCCCGCACGCGGCGCGTGCCGACGGCCGGGTCACGGTCACGGTGGGGAATGGTCTCGCCGGGGCCAGATGGATGCGCAACCGCATCCCGGCCGAAACCGCGTTGCCGCCGGCCGTTCCGGCCGCACGCGATTCCAGCCCTTGAGACACTGCGCCCGCGCGGGAGTTCACGCACGCGCCGCGGCGCCGGCCTGATCACCGTCACGTGTCGGCGTGCGGACCGGCCTTCAATGGCGAAAGTGCCGGGTTCCGGTGAACACCATCGCCATGTCGTGCTCGTCGGCAGCGGCAATCACTTCCGCATCACGCATCGAGCCGCCCGGCTGGATCAGCGCGCGCACGCCGGCACGCGCGGCGAGGTCGACGTTGTCGCGGAATGGAAAGAACGCGTCCGATGCCAGCACGCTGCCCTCGGTCGAGAGTTTCGCGTCGGCGGCCTTGAGCGAGGCGATGCGGACGCTGGTGACGCGGCTCATCTGGCCCGCGCCGATGCCGATGGTGGCGCCGTCCTTGGCGAACACGATGGCATTGGACTTCACGAACATCGCGACGTGCCAGGCGAACAGCAGGTCGCGCAACTGGTCGGCGTCGGGCACCCGCTTCGTGACGACCTTGAGGTCCGACAGCATCAACGTGTCGGCGTCGGAATCCTGTACCAGCACGCCGCCACCGATGCTGCGCATCTGCTGCTGCACGGCGCCGGAAGCTTCGGGCCACTCGCCGGTGGCCAGCGCGCGCACGTTGGGCTTCTTCCGGAGCGCGGCCAGCGCGTCCTCGCTGAACGCGGGCGCGATGAGCACCTCGACGAACTGGCGGGCCAGGATCTTCGTCACCACCACGCTGTCGAGCGGCCGGTTGAAGGCAACGATGCCGCCGAACGCGGAAGTCGCATCGCAGGCGAAGGCACGCGCATAGGCGGCCTCGGGATCGTCGCCCAACGCGGCCCCGCATGGATTGGCGTGCTTGACGATCACGCACGCCGGCGTCTTGTCGAACGCCTTGACGCATTGCAGCGCGGTGTCGGCATCGACGAAGTTGTTGTACGACATTTCCTTGCCGGCGAGCACCGTCGCCCCGGCGACGGTGCCGGCCGTGGCGCGTCCATCGAGATACAGCGCCGCCGCCTGGTGCGGATTTTCGCCGTAACGCATGCGCTGCGCGCGGCGCAGCGCGAGGTGCAGCGTCGGCGGGAATGCCGCCCCCGGCTCGCCCCCGGCGCGCGCCGAGAGCCAGTCGGCGATCAGGCCATCGTAACGCGCGGTGTGCGCGAACGCCTTCGCCGCGAAGCGCCGGCGCTGTTCGAACGACGTGCCGCCGTCGCGGCGCAGGGTCTCGATGAGTTCGCGGTAGTCGGCGGGATCGCAGACCACTGTGACCCACTCGTGGTTCTTGGCGCCCGCGCGCAGCATCGCCGGGCCGCCGATGTCGATCTGCTCGATGGCGTCCGCGTCGCTCGCGCCCGCGTCCGCGATGGTGCGCGCGAACGGATAAAGATTGACGATCAGGAGGTCGATCGGGAGGATCGACTGCTCGCGCATCACGGCGGCGTCGGCGTCACGACGACCCAGCAGGCCGCCGTGCACTTTGGGATGCAGGGTTTTGACGCGGCCGTCCATGATCTCGGGAAATTCCGTGAGCTCGCTGACGTCGCGCGCCGGCACACCGGCGGCGCGCAGCGCGCGCGCGCTGCCGCCGGTCGAGACGATTTCGATGCCGAGCGCGTCGAGCGCGGCGCCGACGTCGGCGAGCCCGGTCTTGTCCGACGCGCTCAGGAGCGCGCGGCGCGCGGTGACGATCCCCGATCCGGTCATGTGCGTGGCCCTGTGCTCAGATGATCCGGTATTCCCGCAGCTTCTTGCGCAGCGTCGCCCGGTGGATGCCCAGGATCTCGGCGGCGCGGCTCTGGTTGCCCTCGCTCCACGCCAGCACCTCGCGCAGCAGCGGCGCCTCGATCTCTCGCAGCAGCCGCGCATACAGGCCTTCGCGGCACGGCGTGCCGTCGAGGTCGGCCAGATAGCGGCGTGCGCTCGACGCCATGCATTCGCCGAGCGTCGGCCCGCCTGCGCGCGGCAGGTCCGGGCAGGGCGCCGCGGCGGAATGTCGGGAATCGGTCTCCACGGATGTGCCGGAACTTGAACGGGACGCGTCTGCGCGGTGTGCGGTCGCGAACGACGCAGTCTAACAGCGCGATCGGGCAGCGGGGTTCCGCGATCACTCGAAGCCGAAGTGAAACCCGGTTGCGCGCGTGCCCGGGTCGGCGACTTCGAACGCGATCGCCGCGGTCGTGCCGGCGGCGATGCCGGCGCGGCGGCGCGTGGCGTCGGGCACGTAGTCGTCCGGGGCAAAGCGCCGCATCGCGACCACCTCGTCATCGAGGTCGGTCAGCTCGACCACCACCACCGGCCACGGCTGGCGGAATGCCGCATTGTTGCGGACGGTCGCCGTGATCGACAGCGCGCCGGCGGCACGCGGGTCGGCCCGCACGTCGCGTGAGACGAGCTCAAGCTTTGCAACATCGCGGATCGGCGGCAGCCGGCAGTCGAGCTTCGTGCATACCGCGAGGCTCCATGCGCGGGTGGCGCTGTCGCGGACGAGCGCGGCGCGGCTTGCCCACGCGACCTGCGCGGCCAGCGTCAGCGCCAGGACCGCGCAGCCCAGCGCCCACAGCCAGGTGCTGCGGCGGACCGGTCGGCGTGGCGGCACATAGACGGGCTCCCCGACAACCGAAGCGGCGTACGCACCGGGATCGGGCAGCGTGGGCGCGGTGTCGGACGTCCCTGTGCCGGCGACAAGTGATCGTGCGACCGTGGGCGTCTGCGCTCCGGCGGGCTCGGCCCGCGTACCGCTGCCCACTGGGAGGCCATCCGCGTCCGTAACCGGAACGAAGGTCGCAATGCCCGGGTCGGCATGGTTCATCTGTACCGGCACGGCGAGGACCAGCCAGGCACGATCCCCGAGCACGGCGCCGGGCGGCATCCCGACGGGCTCGGCAAGCGTCGCGCGCATCAGTCGATCGGCCGGGGGAGCGGGCCGTCCGGGCGCGCCGTTGACGGTGGCCGCCTCGACCGCACTGGCGACGTCGGCCTGGGGCGAGTCGCGCACCTCACCGCTCCCGGATGGATCCGCGATGTCGCCAGGGCTGGTCGGCGAAATCGTGTGCGTCAGGGTCGGCGCGTGTTGCTCGGGATCGTGCTCGGGCAACATCGTGTCGGGTCCCGCGGGCAGGTCGCCGCTCAACGTGCGCAGGGCGTCGAAGCGTTCCGCACAGTGGCCGCAGCGGACGATGCCGAGCGAGGCCTGCAAGGCGCCTTCGTCGATCTCGAAGATCGTGCGGCATTTCGGGCACTGGGTGTACATGGGCCGGGAATCGGGATTCGTGAATCGGGAACGGACGCCTGACGAAGCGGGAGGGGTGCAGAAGAAAGCGCGCGGCGAGCTGCCGCCTTCACCGTGCTCATGATCCTGCGTTGCCTGGCCAATATCCGTCGATCCGTACCCAATCCTTGCGTTGCATGGTTCGCAACTCGGTGAACCCGCTGGCGCGGTAGCGTTCAAGCAGTGCGGTTTCCTGGCCGGCGAGGATTCCCGACAGCGCCAAGGCCGCGCCCGGCGCGCACAAGGCCGCCAGGTGCGGCGCGAGTACGTCCAGGGGTTCCGCGAGGATGTTTGCGACCAGCGCGTCCACGCGTGCGTCCTGCGGCAGCTCCCCGGGTTGGCACGCATGCAGGCGAGCCGCGACGCCGTTGCGCGCGGCATTGTCGCGCGTGGCGATGAGCGCCTGCGGGTCGTTGTCGACGGCGAGCGCGTGGGCGGCGCCGAGCTTCAGCGCCGCGATCGCGAGCACGCCCGAGCCGCAGCCGTAGTCGAGGACCCTCTGTCCGGCGAGGTCGAGTCCATCCAGCCGCTCGAGGCACAACGCGGTGGTTGGATGCGTGCCGGTGCCGAACGCAAGGCCGGGATCGAGGCGGACGACGATGCACGACGCATCCGCTGGTGGCTGCATGTTCCAGGGATAAATCCACAGCCGCCGCCCGAATCGCATCGGCTTGAAGCGGTCCATCCATGCGCGTTCCCAGTCCTGGTCGGCGACTTCGCGAAAGCCGATACGCTCGGGCGCAAGCTCCGGCAATGTGTCCTGTAGCGCGTGCACGAGTCCGCGGCGGTCGGCGTCCGTGTCGAACAACGCGAGCAGCGTCAGCGATTTCCAGAGCGGCGTTTCGCCGACGCCCGGCTCGAAGATCGCGGCTTCATCGGGCGTGTCGGCGTCGGCGTCCATCAGGGTCACCGACAGCGCGCCCAAGTCCTCCAGCGCGGCTTCGGCTTGCGGCTGCGCGGCCGCATCGATCGTCAGTTGCAGTTCGAACCAGGGCATGGGACGGGAATGAGGAGACGGGGAGACGGGGAGACGGTTCGTCGATTCTTCGTTTGAGCGAGCACAGCGAGCGTCGTCTTTTTGTTTCAGCGAGCGCAGCGAGCGATCGTTTCCTCGTCTTTTCGTTTCAGCGAGCGCAGCGAGCGGCCGTTTCTTCGTCTCCCCGTTTGTCCGTGCTCAGCTTCCGAGCCCCATCCCCTTCTCCTTGCGCTCGCGGATGCGCTTTTCGAGGTAGTGGATGTTGCGACTGCCGTGCTTGAAGCCGCTGTCGGCCATGATCCGCTGGTGCAGCGGCAGGTTGGTCTTGACGCCCTCGATCACGGTTTCGCTGAGCGCGGTGCGCATGCGCGCGATCGCCGTCTTGCGGTCGACGCCGTGCACCATGAGCTTGCCGATCAAGGAATCGTAGTTCGGCGGGATCCTGTAGCCGTCGTAAAGATGGGTGTCGATCCGGACCTCCGGGCCGCCCGGCGCCTCGAAGCGCTTGACGGTGCCGGGACTCGGCAGGAACGAATCGGGATCCTCGGCGTTGATCCGGCATTCGAGCGCGTGGCCGCGCGGGACGATGTCTTCCTGTTTGATCGACAACGGCCGGCCGTCGGCGATCAGCAACTGCTCGCGCACCAGGTCGACGCCTGTGATCATTTCGGTGATCCCGTGCTCCACCTGGATGCGCGTGTTCATCTCGATGAAGTAGAAGCGCCCGTCCTGGTACAGGAACTCGAAGGTGCCGGCGCCGCGATAGCCGATCCGCACGCACGCGTCGGTGCACACCTTGCCGATTTCCGCGCGCAGCTCAGGCGTGACGCCGGGCGCGGGCGCCTCTTCGACGACTTTCTGGTGGCGGCGCTGCATCGAGCAGTCGCGCTCGCACAGGTGGATCGCGTGGCCCTGGCCATCGGCCAGCACCTGGATTTCGACGTGGCGCGGGTTCTCGAGGAATTTCTCCATGTAGACCATGTCGTTGCCGAACGCCGCGCGCGCTTCGGCGCGCGTGGTCGCGATCGCGTTGCCGAGGTGCGCCTCGGTGTGCACGTCGCGCATCCCGCGCCCGCCGCCGCCACCCGCCGCCTTGATCAGCACCGGATAGCCGATCTCGCGCGCGATCGCAAGGCTGCGCTCGACGTCGTCGTCGAGCGGACCGTTGGAGCCCGGCACGCACGGCACGCCGGCGGCGTGCATGGCCTTGATGGCCTCGACCTTGTCGCCCATCAGCCGGATCGTTTCCGCGCGCGGTCCCACGAAGATGAAGCCGGACTGTTCGACCTGCTCGGCGAAATCGGCATTCTCGGACAGGAAACCGTAGCCCGGGTGGATCGCGGAAGCGTCGGTGACTTCCGCCGCGGCGATGATCGCCGGGACGTTGAGGTAACTCTGCGCGGACGGCGCCGGGCCGATGCACACGGCCTCGTCGGCCATGCCGACGTGCTTCAGGTTCCGGTCGACCGTCGAATGGACGGCCACGGTCTTGATGCCCATGGTCTGGCACGCGCGCAGCACCCTGAGCGCGATTTCGCCGCGGTTGGCTATCAGCACTTTATCCAGCATGGCGTTCAGCCAATCACAAACAACGGCTGGTCGAACTCGACCGGCTGGCCGTTCTCGGCGACGATCGCCACGATGGTGCCGGCGACCTCGGCGTCGATCTGGTTGAACATCTTCATCGCCTCGATCACGCCCAGCGCGTCGCCGATCCGGACCTCCTGGCCAACCTTGACGAACGGTTCGGCGCCGGGCGTCGCGGCGGCGTAGAAGGTACCGACCATCGGCGAGCGCACCACCGTACCGGACGGCAGCCCGGGCTGCGCGGATGCCGTCGGTGCAGGAAACGGCGTGGCGCCCGCGGCGGCGGCAGGCGCGACGACCGGTTGCGGTGCCGCGATCATTTGCGGCGCGGTGGCGGTCGGAAAGCGCGACAGGCGGACGACTTCCTCGCCCTCCTTGATCTCCAGTTCCGAGAGGTTGGATTCTTCCAGCAGTTCGATGAGTTTCTTGACTTTGCGCAGGTCCATGATGGCCTCGTTCAGGTGCCTTCGCCTGGGTGCGGGGAAAGGCCGGGATGGGGCGCGCCCGCCGCCAAACGCCTGATCGCGGCGTCCAGCGCGTAGCGGTAACTGTCCGCACCGAAGCCGGTGACGGTACCGACCGCGAGGTCGGAGAAATAGGAATGGTGGCGGAACGGCTCGCGCGCGTGCGGGTTCGACAGGTGGACCTCGATGAACGGCACCGCAGCGGCGGCCAGCGCGTCGCGAAGCGCCACCGATGTGTGCGTGAACGCTGCCGGATTGATCAGGATGAATGCCGTCGTGTCGCGCCTGGCGGCCTGCACGCGATCGACCAGTTCGTGCTCGGCATTCGACTGGAAGCAGGTCAGCACGTGCCCGGCGGCTTGGGCTTGGGCGGTCACTGCGGCATCGATTTCGGCCAGCGTGGTGCGACCGTACACGTCCGGCTCGCGATCGCCGAGCAGGTTCAGGTTGGGGCCGTGGAGGACCAGGATCTTCGCCACGCTCGGGTCGGACTGCAGCCAGCATCGGAAGGCGCGCAGTCTGAACCGCGGTTCACGCTTTGTCCAGCGTTAAGCGGAGATTGACTGGAGATAAAAGAAAATGACGACTGTTTTACGACTTCGCCGAATCCGCCTCGGCTAGCCATTGCTTGATGATCGTCGGGTCCAGCGGCCCCAGTCTGGTCTCGAGAATGCGGCCGTCGCGGTCGATCAGCACGCTGTAGGGCAGAAGCCCCGCGGTATCGCCGAAGGTCGTGGTCGGCACCGGCTCGGCGTCGATTCCGATCAGGATCGGGTATCCCACCGGCACGTGCTCAAGGAACGCGGTGGCCGATTGCGGCTGGTCCATCGCGACACCGACGACCTGCAGGCCGTCGGCAGCGTGTTCATGCTGCACCTTCGCCAGCATCGGCATTTCCTGCCGGCAGGGGGCGCACCACGTCGCCCAGAAGTTCAGCAGCACGACCTTGCCGTGCCATTTCGCAAGCGTCGTGGTCTGGCCCTCGAGGTTGGGCAGCGCGTACGTGTCCGCGGAATCACCGACCGTCAGAACCTTGACGCCGGCCGGTGCGGCCGGCTGCGCGGGCGGTTCGTTCTGCCAGCGGTCCTGCAGCCACCAGCCGCCGGCGGCGGCCAGACACGCGAGCACCACGATCAGGAGGGTGGTGCGGCCCATCATCGGGCGGCCCGCTCCTTGTCGGCATGCACGAGCGCGTTCCTGACCAGCGATGCGGTCAGCACGGTCGGCAACGTGTGGCCGGCGCCGCCACCACGCGGGTACACCACGTACAGCGGGACGCCCGGCGAATGGAACTGCTTGAGGTACGCGCCGATTTCGGGATCGACGTCGGTCCAGTCGCCTTTCATGTACACGGCGCCCGTGGTGGCGAGCAGATTGCGGAAACCTCGCGTGTCGAGCACCGCATATTCATTGGCCTTGCACGTCACGCACCAGTCGGCGCCGATATCCACGAACACCGGCGTGCCGGCAGCGCGCAGCGCGTGCAGACGCGTGGGGCTGAAGGCGACCACGTCGGCAGCGACCGTCGCCGCGCGGGCGGGCGGCGCGACGTGGGCAACGCTGTACAGCGCCGCCACCGCGGCAACGGCCAGCACCGCGGTGAATGCGTGGCCGAACTTGCGCGCCGGGCGGGCGCGACCGTGCCACCACAACGCGGCGGCCAGCAATACCATCGCGACCAGCACCAGCGCCACCGCATCGGCGCCGCGCTGGTGCGCGAGGACCCACACCAGCCAAACCGCCGACAGGTACATCGGGAACGCCAGGATCTGTTTCAGCGTTTCCATCCAGTGGCCGGGTTTCGGCAGCAGCCGCGCCAGCGCCGGCACGAGGCCGATCAGGGTCAGCGGCAGCGCAAGCCCGATCCCGAGCGCCAGCATCACCATGATTTCATGCGAAGCCGGCGCGACGAACGCATAGGCCAGCGCAGCGCCCATGAAGGGGGCGGTGCAGGGACTTGCGACCACGACCGCGAGCACGCCCGTGAAGAAGTGCCCGGCCACGCCGCCGCGACGGGTCAGGCCTTCACCCACGTTGCCGAAACGCGATCCGAACTGGACCATGCCCGACATCGACAACCCCACCACGAACAGCACGCAGGCCAGCAGCGCCACCAGCCAGGGTTGCTGCAACTGGGTGCCCCAGCCGATCGCGTGGCCGGCACTGCGCAGGCCCAGGATCACGAAGCCGATCGCAAGGAAGGTCGCAATCACGCCGGCGCCGTAGGCGAGTGCATGCGCGCGCGCCCGTTGCCGCGAGTCGTTGTTCTCCAGTACGCCAACCGCCTTGATCGCCAGCACCGGCAGCACGCACGGCATCAGGTTCAGGATCAGGCCGCCCGCGAAGGCAAGCAGCAGCGCGAACGCCAAGCCCGTGTCGACCAGATTCGCCGTGGCCGCGTTCACGGCCTGCGTGTTGTTCGCGTCCCTGGCAGCCGGCCGCAGGCTCAGGGTCGTGGCATCCAGCGATGTTGTGATGGCATGGCCATCCGATGGCGGATTGCCCGCCGCGCCCACGGCCAGCGCGGCCGCGGCGACCGCACGCCCCGCGCCGCCGGACGTCGGCAGCGTGAAAGTCTGGGTGTTCGGCGGGTAGCAGATCTTGGGCTCGACCTCGTGGCAGCCCTGATAGGTCACGGCGACCTCGAGCGTCGCCGGCACCGCGCCCGCCACCGTGTACGGCAGCGAGCCATCCACCACGTTGTGATAAATCACGACGTCGCCAAGGTACGGATCGTGCTCGGGCATGCCGGGCGGCAGGTCGAGCTTGCCGGCGGTGATGCCGGCCGTCAGGATTTTCGCGTGGATGCGGCCGCGGTACAGGTAATAGTGCGGCGCGATGTCGAAGTGCAGGGCAATTGTGCCGGGCTTGTCGATCGCGGGTTTGAGCGCGAACGCCTTGGTGACCGGCAGCAGCCCGCCGCCCGGGCTCAACGCTTGCGCGTGCACGCCGGCGGCCGCGAGCAGCAGGACCGCCAGCAGGATCAGGCGAGAGAAAGAACGTTCGAATGACATGGCATTGACCGTGGCATGAGACCGGGTTGGTGCACGCCGGTTCACTACAACCGCAATTGTCGCAGGCGCACGCCTGCGCTGCCACTCATGGCGGCGCGCGTCATGGCGGCGCGGTTTCGTGGGCCAGCCAGTCGAGATAGGCGGGAAGGCCGTCTGCAATGTCGAACGCAATCAGTTCCGGCACGTTGTAGGGGTGCAGTTCGACGAGCCGCGTACGCAGCGCCTCAAAGCGTTCGCGCGTGGTCTTGATCAGCAACAGCACCTCGGCATCGTCGTGGACCTGTTCCTGCCACCGGTAGGTCGAGGTGACGCCGGACACGCAGTTGACGCAGCCCGCCAGCTTTTCCTCGACCAGCGTGCGGGCGATGTGCGCCGCGGTTTCGGCGTCGGGGCAGGTGGAGAGGGCGAGCAGGGCCGGCATGGGACTCGGACTCGGGACTCGGGACAGCGTACCG
>JBOHYX010000052.1:0-11212 GCA_050738115.1 Rhodanobacteraceae bacterium | reverse complement strand
TGGCTGGCAGGAATCAGGCGCGGCGGCGGCGCGGGTTTGCGGGTAACCAGACCCGCAGCGGGTGCGGACGTTCCCCGGATTCGGGTGCAGTGCGGACGTGAAGTGTAATGGGTTGCGTCCGCTCGCCCGCGCCAATGGGGACGTCGGCCGCGCGGGAATTCAGCCGCAGTTCCGCCGTCCGCGCTGACACGCGCCCGGAGATGTCCGCCCCGGACGGCGGGCGCTGCCCGCCCTACGACGATGAATGAGAAAACGCCAACGGCGGCCGCTGTCCGTCCTGCGCCGTCGGAAACGCGGGCAGTGTCCGCCACATGCGGTAGGGCGGGCAACGCCCGCCACGTGTCCGATCGACGCAACGGCGTAACCCACGGCGGACGGTGTCCGCGACGCAGCTCCGTTGCGGTCACGCGCGCGAGTGCCGTGCTTTCGCTCGGGCGTCCAGCGCGCGCTCGAGGGCTGCCCGCAATTCCTCAGGCAGCGCGGGTTTGCGCAGGAACATGTCCATGCCGGCCGCCCGGGCCCGTTGTTCCTCGTCGCCGTGCGCACCCGCGGTGAGCGCGACGATTGGCGTGGTGACGCCGCGCTGGCGCAGCAGGCTGGCCAGCTCCCAGCCGTCCATGCCGGGCAGGTCGAAGTCGAAAACCATGGCATCGAAAGCGCCCGCGGCCTCGATTTCCGACAGCGCGGCCAGCGCCTGCGGCGCGAGCTTCACGGTGTAACCGAAGGCTTCGATCAGGCCCGCGATGGCTTGTCCGGCCACCGGGTCGTCCTCGACCAGCAGCACGACTCCGCGTCCGGACGTCTTCGATCGGGCACGTCGGGACGGCGTCGCGACGGCCGTTGCCGCGGCGCCCGCCGTGCCAGGCGCCGCCGCAGGACGCCCGCTCACCGCCGGCAATGGCAGGCAGACGCTGAAGGTGCTGCCGTGGCCGGGCGCGGACTTGACATCGATGCGACCCCTCATCAACGCCACCAGCTCGCGGCTGATCGCGAGGCCGAGTCCGCTGCCGCGTTGCAGGCGCCCGTGGTCGGCCTGCTCGAAGCGCTGGAAAATCCTTGCGCACTCATCGGGCGTCATGCCCGGGCCGTTGTCGACCACACGATAGGCGATGCCGTCGTCGGTGCGCTCGAGTTTCAGGACCACCCGGCCGCGGGTCGTGAATTTCAGCGCGTTGTGCGTGAGGTTGAACAGGATCTGCTTCACGCGCAGCGCGTCGCCGCGTACGTCACGCGGCGCGTCGGGCGCGACCGCGATGTCGATCGCGAGCTGCTTTTGCGCGGCGAGGCCGGCGTCCGCGTCGGCGACCTCGCGCAGGATCGCGGCGGGATCGAAGGGCGCAAGATTGAGTTCCAGCCGGCCTGCCTCGATGCGCGCCACGTCCAGCGCATCGTTGACCTGGCGCATCAGCAGGGCGCCCGAGCGCCGGATCGCGTCGGCGTACTGGTGCTGGCGATCGTTGAGGCGGGTCTTCAGCATCAGCTCGGTCATGCCGAGCACGCCGGTGAGCGGCGTGCGGATCTCGTGCGCCATGTCGGCGAGGAAACGCGACTTCGCGGCATTGGACTGTTCGGCAAGGTACTGGCGCGTCTCGCTCAGCTCGAGCCGGTGGCGTTGGCGCAGGCGCTGGTGCGAGGCCCACACGATCCACCCCACCCCGAGGAACGCCATCAGCGCGTACAGCGCCCATGCCGCGGGCCGGTTCCATGGCGCGGCGGCGACCCGCAGCGTGAACGCCTCGAGCGGCGCACTCCATGTGCCGTCGCCGGCGCGTCCGCTCACCAGCAGCCGGTAACCACCCGGCTCCAGCACCGAGAACTCGCGCACGTTGCGCAGCGCGGTATCGACCCAGCCCGGATCGAACCCCTGCAGGCGAAAGCGGTACGCGTTGCGGTCGGGATCGATGAACGACAGGACGCGTGCGGTCACCGCGAGTTCCCGGTCGCGCCAGTCGAGGTCGATGGGTTGCGCGGGATCGAGCCGGACCAACCGGCCGTCGCGGCGTACGCTCACCGACTCCACTGCGACCGCCGGCGTCGCGAGCGGCCACGGCAGTCGCCCGGTGCGCACTCCGATGACCCCCGCGGCGCTGCCCGCGAACAGGGGGCCGCCGGGCGCCGCCACGAGCGCATCGCCGCTGTAGTCGATCGTTGCGAGGCCGCCCGCCGGCGCGAGTGCGTGCAGTTGGCGGTTGTGCGGGTCGTACGCCAGCAGATTGCGGGTTCCGAGAGCGACGATGCGCCCTTGTGAGTCGACCTGCAGGCCGAACACGCCGGTATCCGGCCATCCCTCGGCGTTGCCGAATTCGTCGGCGAGGACGGCACCGCCGTCTTCGAGACGGTATTGCTGCAGCCGGTCGGCGCGCGCGATCCACAGCGTGTTCCGATCGGCGCCGAACGCGAATGCCTGGACGTCGCCTTGCGCGACGCCCTCGACGAATGAAAATCCGGCGTCGCCCGTCGCCCAGCGCGCGAGCCCCGCGTGACTCGCCATCCAGACCGAGCCGTCCGCGGCTGCGCGCAACTGGACCACGTCCTGCGCGGCGACCTCGGCGTCCGGTGCCGCGATCGGTTCCACCGTGAGCGCTTCGGGATCGATCCGGAACACGCCAGTGCCCACCCCCGCGGCGTAGACGCTGCTGCCGGACGCAAGGAGGCGCCACACGCCGTGCCGGAACGCCGCCGCGTCGGCCGCGATGGGCCGCAGGCGCTGGCCGTCCCACACGACGCATCCATGCTGGTTGCCGATCCACAACCGGCCGGACGCATCTTCCGCGAGCGCGGTGATCGCCATCCGCTCCAGGCCCGGCAGCGCGACGTGATTGACCGCGCCCGTCGCCAGGTCGACGCGATCCAGCATACCCGCACCGCCCACCCACAGCGTGTCATGGCCGCCCAGTGCCAACGCCCGTGCGCGATCCTTGGCAAGGCTGGCCGCATTGCCCGGCACGTGCCGGTAGATGCTGAACGCGCTCCACTGCGGCGGCAGGTAGGCAAGGCCACCATCGACCAGCGCCACCCAGAGCCCGCCCTCGCGATCCTGGAACAGCCCGAACGGAAGGCGGCCGGGCAGGCTGCCCGCGACGCCGGGGATGGGTTGCTCGAAACGGCTGGCGCCATCGGGATTGATGCGTTCGAGGCCACCGCGCACGGCAGTCCACAGGCTGCCGTCGGCATCGCGCAGGCTGGCCTGCGTTTCCCGCTCCGCGCCGACCCGGCTGGCGCGCCCGGCGGCGCCCACGTGGAACAGCCCCGCGCTGGTGGCCGCGTCCACGCCGTCATCGGTCGTGTGCACCTGCCAGACGGTGGGTTGCGTATCGACATCGGGCAGGACGATCGCGCGGATGTGTCCGTCGCCGTCCATGCGGCCGAGCCCGGCGTCCGTGCCGATCCACAAACCACCGTCGGCGGCGGCCGCCAGCGCGGTGACGTTGTCCGACGCAAGGCTGGCCGGATCGTGGTCACGGTGCCGCCAATGCGTGAAATGGTTACCGTCGGCGGACAACTTCGCGAGGCCGCCCGCGTAGGTGCCGACCCAGATCGCGCCGGTCGCGTCCTGCGCCAGCGCCCACACGTCATCGGCGCCAAGGCTGTCCGGCTGCGCCGGATCGTGCAGCCAGTGGCGGAAGCCGCCGGTCGCGGGCTCGAAGCGGTTGAGGCCGGTATCTTCGCCCCCGACCCACAGCCGCCCCTCGCGGTCGACCAGCAGCGTCGACACATCGTTGGCTGGCAGCGACGCCGGTTGTTCGGCCACGTGCCGGAATACCTTGAAGCCGCTGCCGTCGTAGCGCGCCAAGCCTGCGTGCGTGCCGATCCAGATGTAGCCCGCGCGGTCCTGGCTAATGGTGTACACGGTGGCCGAGGGCAGGCCATCGGCCACGCCGTAGCTCCGGAAAATCGGCGTGGCGGTCGCGGCCGGTCGGGCCGGCAACGCCTGCGGCACCGCGCCGCCCGCCAGCGCTCCCGCCAGCAACAAGGCACCCAGCATCTCACGCTCCCCACGTGATGGCAGGCCCGAATGATGCCCGAAATGTGCGGGCGGTGCGCCGGGCGTCGTTGCCCGCTGACGGGCCTCGCTTGTGGCACGATTTGCGAAGGCGCCGACGGCAAGGAGGAAAGGGATGACGCGTGTACCCGGCTGGATCTGCGCGGTAGCGATCCTGGTGTGGACCACGCCGGCGTTGGCGCAGGTATGGCAGGTCGATCCTGCGCACAGCACGCTCGCGTTCGCCAGCCGTTGCGGGGCCGCCGAGTGCAGCGGTCAGTTCCGCCGCTTCCGTGCGGACATCGCCTATGATCCGGCCAACCTGGTCCGCGCGAAATTCGATTTCGTCGTCGACATCGCGAGCCTTGAAGTGCAGGATCCGGAGCGCGGCCGCCTCGCGCTCGGCGCCGATTTCCTCGGCGCCCGGAAATATCCGCGCGCGTACTTCTCGACCGTGGTGTTCCGGAAGATGCACGGTGGCCGGATCGTCGATGAAGGCGAGCTCAGCCTGCGCGGCGTGATCAGGCCGGTCGTGCTCGACGTCGTGTTCATGCCGCACGGCGACACCGCGACGCTGGACCTCACCGCACGGCTGGATCGGCTCGATTTCGGGATTGGCGACGGCAAACGATCGGGTGCTTCGGTGATCGGCGATGCGATCACCGTCCACGGGCACCTGCTGCTCAAGCGGGCGAAATAGGTGCGCGCCCGCCTACGATGCGCGATCCAGGAACGCGCGCAGCGCGGCCGCATCGAACGGCCAGCCGAGTTCGCGCCCGGATGTGTCATCGCGCAGCACCGGCACGCGCAGGCCGTAGCGGGCTTCGAGCGCGGCGTCGCCATCGATCCACGCGCTTTCGAAGTCGGGCGCAGGCACGGCCGCCAGCAGCGCGACGGCCTCGTCGCACAGCCTGCAGTCATCGCGTTGGTAGAGCACGAGCCGCATTGCGGTGACGAACCCCGTGTCATCGGAGAAGCAAATACAATACCGCCCATCGACATCGCGGAAATCCGTATGCGGCCGTGTTCAGCGGCACGTTGTCCAGTGTCCGCTGGAACACGGCCGGTACTCGACGCAACCATTTGTCATGGCAGTCAGCGTCTTCGACATCTTCAAGATCGGCATCGGGCCGTCGTCTTCGCACACGATCGGGCCCATGCGCGCGGCGGCGCGGTTCGTCGAGCGCTGGCTCGCGCAAACGGGCGACCTCGATCGTGTCGCGCGCGTGCAGGTGGAGTTGTACGGCTCACTCGCGGCGACCGGCCGCGGGCACGGCACCGACAAGGCGGTGATGTGCGGCCTCGAAGGCCACTGGCCCGACCGGATCGATCCCGATGCGATTGCCGCGCTGCTGGAGCGCGTGCGTTCGAGCAAACGCATTCGCCTCGACGATCGCCGCGCGATCGCATTCGACGAGAAGCGCGACCTGCTGTTCAACAAGCGCCAGAAACTGCCATACCACGTCAACGGCATGCGCTACACCGCATTCGATGATGCGGGCGAAGTCATCGTCAGCCGCGACTATTACTCCGTCGGTGGAGGTTTCGTGGTCAACGCCGACGAGGCCGCGGCCGACCGCATCGTCGCCGACACCACGCCGTTGCCGTATCCGTTCCATTCCGGCGACGCGTTGATTGCGCTGTGCGAACAGCACGGCCTGACGATCGCGCAACTGATGCTGGCGAACGAAAAGGTCTGGCGCGACGAGGCCGGCATCCGCGCGGGCCTCCTCGAAATCTGGAAAGCGATGCAGGACTGCGTCGCGCGTGGGCTGCCCTCGCCCGGTGAACTGCCGGGCGGCCTGCACGTGAAACGCCGCGCACCGGCGATGGTCGCGGAACTGCGCGACCGCCCCGAGGCGGCGCTCAAGGACCCGCTGACGGTGCTCGACTGGGTGAACCTGTACGCGCTTGCGGTCAACGAGGAAAACGCCGCCGGCGGACGCGTCGTCACCGCGCCGACCAACGGCGCGGCTGGAATCATTCCGGCGGTGCTGCACTACTACGATCGCTTCTGCCCGAAGTTGAACGAACAGGGCGTGATCGACTTCCTGTTGACCGCCGGCGCGATCGGGATTCTCTACAAGGAAAACGCGTCGATCAGCGGCGCCGAAGTGGGTTGCCAGGGCGAGGTCGGTGTCGCCTGCTCGATGGCCGCGGGTGCGCTGGTCGCCGCGCTTGGCGGCACGGTGGCGCAGGTCGAAAATGCCGCCGAGATCGGGATGGAGCACAACCTCGGCCTCACCTGCGACCCGATCGGCGGGCTGGTGCAGATCCCCTGCATCGAGCGCAACGCGATGGGGTCGGTGAAGGCGATCAACGCCCAGCGCATGGCGATGAAGAGCGACGGCAAGCACCGCGTCTCGCTCGACAAGGTCATCAAGACCATGTGCGACACCGGCCGCGACATGAAGGACAAGTACAAGGAAACCTCGCGCGGCGGCCTTGCTGTCAACGTGATCGAGTGTTGACTCGATACGGTGTCATGATTGCCATAACGCCATACCATAACTGAGATCGCAATGCCCCGCATGTCGATCCGCGCCACCTATTCCCTGGATGAGCAATCCGATCGCCGCATCAAACATTTGGCCAGGACCTGGCGCGTGTCCCAGGCGGAGGTCATCCGCCGGTCGGTGCAGGCAGCCGCGGAACAGTCGCGCGACACGCTGACTGCGGCCGACGTCGTTGCGCATTACGCGCGCGGGGCGCTGCCGCGGACCAGGCAGGAGACGCGGCAGGTCATCCGCGCCATGCGTCGTTTGCGTCATGTGGACGACGCGCAGCGGGCTGCGAAGGCGCCGTGATCCATTGCGACACGAACGCGCTGATTGCCGCATCGGCGATCCGCGCGGGCGCGGATTTCGTAACTGTGAACGCGGCCGACTTCAGGCCGTTCGTGATTCACGGCCTGCGGCTCGTGCCCGCAAAGATGTAGATCGACCCGCACTCGTCGCCGGGCCCTCGCAGCCGACTGGCCCTGACGCTGACCGGCTGGTTCCGGTTGCGGCCGCTGCTCCGCTTGAGCCAACTTGTAATTGGCCTGTAGCGTCACCAGAAGGCGGTGCTGACGCCGGCCCGCCCGCCCCAACCGTACTGCGAGGTCGGGGCTGATGCCGGCACGGCCATTGATGACGTGCGACAAGGTCGTGCGCGACATTCCAGGTCGCTGGGCCGCTTCGGCCGGCGATCCTGCAGCGTCGAGCGCTGACAACACGCGGCGAAGCTTGTCTGCGTGCGCCGCCTGCACGCCGCGGGACTGGATTCTGATCGCAGTAGTCCGCTGGAAATTTCCGCCCGACGTGCCCCTGCCGTGGTTTACGGGTCGCGATGTATTGAAGGCCAACGGTGACCAGCTTGCGTGCGAGTCGGCGGAAAAGGTGCAAACTGACGGGATTCGCTGGCGCGGGAGGAATCCGATCATGCTGCGACTCTCGTGCGCGACCTGCTTCGCATTGGCTGTCAGTTTCGCGGGCGGCGCAGTCGGTGCCGCCCCCGTCACGACCGAGCCGGCGCCGGTCATCCCGCCTTCATTGTTCGCCTCCCTGCATTGGCGTTTCATCGGGCCGTACCGGGGCGGACGCACGGATGCGGTGGCGGGAATCCCGGGGAAACTCGCGGTCGCCTACATCGGCACGGTCGACGGCGGGGTGTTCAAGACGATCGACGCAGGCACGACGTGGCAGTTGCTGTTCCAGCACGGGCCGGTCGGATCGATCGGCGCCATTGCCATTGCGCGTTCCGATCCGGACATCATCTATGTCGGCACCGGCGAAAACACCATTCGCACGGACGCCAGCTACGGGAATGGCGTCTATCGGTCCGACGACGGCGGCAAGACGTGGCAGCACGTCGGCCTGGACGAGACCCGCCACGTCGGGCGCATCCTCGTGAGCCCCACGGATCCGAACGACGTACTGGTGGCGGCATTGGGCGCCGCCTGGGGAACCAACGTTCAGCGCGGCGTGTTTCTCAGCACCGACGGCGGGCAGCACTGGCAGAAAACCCTCTACGTCAACGACCATACGGGCGCCATCGACCTGGCACGGGATCCGTCACACCCGGAGAGCGTTTACGCCAGCACCTGGAACATGAACCGCCCGCCGTGGTTCCAGTATCCGCCGCTGCATTATCCCGGCGCAGCGATCTACCATTCCGGCAACGGTGGCAAAACCTGGCAGAAGGTGGCGATGCACGGGCTGCCGCCGGACATGGGACGGGTCGGCCTTGCGGTTGCCGATGCCAAGTCGGGCCCGCGCATCTTTGCGATCGTCAGCACCGGCACCCCCACCGGGGCCAACAGCGCTGGCCCTGGCAGCGGCTTGTACCGCTCCGACGATGGCGGTGCGGATTGGACACTGATCAACACCACGCCCCGCCTGTTGGGACGCGGCTGGTATTTCGGGCGCATTTCGGTCGATCCGCACAACCCCGAGGTGTTGTACATCCCCAACACCACGTTGTATCGCTCGACCGACGGCGGCAAGCACTTCACGGCGCTCAAGGGCTCGCCGAATGGCGATGACCTGCAGCGCCTGTGGGTCGACCCCAGGGATCCCGACCACCTGATCGCCACCGCCGATCAGGGCGGTTCGGTGAGTCTCGACGATGGCGAAACCTGGTCGAGCTGGTTCAACCAACCGAGCGCACAGATCTATCACATCAGCGTCGACGACCAGGTGCCGTTCAACGTATACGGCACCCAGCAGGATTCGGGCGCGTTGATGATCCCGTCGCGCGGACGCAGCGGCATCATCACCAACCACGACTGGCGACCCGTGGGGGGCGGCGAATCGGGCTACATCTTCGCGAAGAAAGGCGATCCCAACATCATTTACGGCTCATCGGCCGGCGGCGTGGTCGCGATCTTCAACCTGAAAAGCGAAGTCGAGACGCCGATTCCGCCGCAGCCACTGGCGCCGTTCGGCGCCAAGCCCACCGCCGCCGGGTATGCAGCGCCGTGGAACACCTCGCTGGCGCCGTCGCCGTTCGACGCCGACACGCTCTATGCCGGTACCCGCAAAGTCTTCGAAACCACGGATGCCGGCAAGCATTGGCACGCCATCAGCCCCGTCCTCACACGCTACGAGAAGGATGCCCACTGCCCGGGCATGCCCGATCGAAAGACCGCCGCCCAACGCGGCTACTCGGTCGTCTACGCGCTGGCGGTGTCGCCGGTGCAGCAGGGCATCGTCTGGGCCGGCACCGACGATGGCCGGTTGTGGGTCACGCGCGACGGTGGCAAGCATTGGGACAACGTGACACCGCCCGGCCTCGGCCCGTGGAGCCGGATGGACACCATTGCAACCGATCCGCATCAGGCGGGTACCGCCTACGTCGCGGTCGACAGCCACGAAGTCGATGACCTGAAGCCCTGCATTTACATCACCCACGACTTTGGCCGGCACTGGCGCAAGGCGGTCAACGGCATTCCCGACGGCGACTACGTGCACGTCGTCCGTCCCGATCCCGAGCGCAATGGGTTGCTGTACGCCGGCACTGAACAAGGCATATTCGTTTCATTCAACGATGGCGATTCCTGGCAATCGCTGCAAATGAACCTTCCGACCAGTTCCGTGCGCGACCTGCGCGTGCATGCGGGCGACCTGGTCGTCGGTACCCACGGGCGCGGCATCTGGATCCTCGACGACATTGCGCCATTGCGCCAGGCCAGCGCGGCCATCGCCGACAGTGCGGTCCATCTGTACCAGCCACAGCCCGCGGTGGAGTACAGCCTCGGTATCTACCCGGGGGAGGCGCGACCGCCGGAAGTGGCGCACGCCGCCAATCCGCCGACCGGCGCGATCATTGATTATTGGCTGGGTGGATCCGCGCATGGACCGGTGACCCTGACGATCTACGACGCCAGCGGCAAGCTGGTGCGTCGGTATTCGAGCGCCACCAAACCGGTGAAGATGCCGCTTGCCGATTTTCCGAAGTATTACCGCGCGCCGTCGACCATCCTCTCTGCCACGCCGGGCGCCCATCGTTTCGTGTGGGGTTTTCGCGGCACGCCACCGCCGGGGCCCCCGAAGTGGGCTCACCCCGCGGTGCTCTGTCGGACGCCGCGCGGGCCGCTCGGTCCGTGGATGCCACCCGGACCGTATCGGGTGGTGCTCTCGGTGGAGGGCAAGAATTACAGCCAGCCGCTCACCGTGCTCCCGAATCCGTACGGTTGGCACCCCGAGTCTGCGCACCCTGGCATGTGTTGAATCCAGGTCCGGCAGCGCAAGCACGCTGTCGGGCCAGCGGATTTGTCGTCGTTCTCATCCTCGCTGTCGGACGGACACCCACGGAACAGTGTGGGCGACTTGGCGCCCCGCGGAACCATCGATTCGCGTCAGCCTCCGAATACCGCCTTCAGCATCTCGGGATCGCGCGGCATGCCTTGCAGCGTATGGATCCGGCCGTCGTCGTCCTTCCAGATCACGCTGGGCGTGCCGCGGAAGCCGAGTTTCTGCATTAGGTCGGTGTTGGCGTGGATCTTTGCGATGGATTCCGGTGATGCGTGGTCGCCGGGCGCCGGGTTCTTGCCGAAGTTCTGTTCGTTGCGGTTCCATGCCGCGGCGGGATCCTTCGCGTCCAGGATTTTGGCGGCTTCGGGCAGGCTCTCGGGTGCGATCACGCCGACCAGGATGTCGCGGACCTGCACGTTGCCCGCTTTCACGAACGGCTGCGAGTCCCGCCACAGGTGGTGGCAATACGGGCAACGGGTGTCGACGAACACGTAGACGATGCGCTTGGCCCTGGGGTTGCCTTCGACCACCCAGGTCGCGGACTCGAGCTCCTTCCACTGCGATTCGCTGAACGGACTTGCTTCGATCTTGGCCATCGCGGACGAAGTCAGGTCGTGTCCGTCCATGTCGAACAGGGTGCCGACCAGGATGTGCCTGCCGTCGGGCGTCACGTATACCGGAAGCTGGTGCCCCTGGTAGGTCGCGACGAATCCCTGGTAGCCCTTGGGCGCGTCCAGCGTGCCGGTAATCTCGACGCCGTTGGCCGCCAGCGCGCGCTGCACCGCCGAGACGTCGGCTGCCGGTTTGTCGACGGACGGCGTAGCGGATGCGGTGGCCGCCGGTGTCGCCGCCGACGTCTGCGGCGGGTCGGCAGGCGCGTTGGCCTGCGCGCAGGCGGAAAGCAGCAGGGCCGCCAGCAGCGGCAGGAACGTTCTCATGGCGCGGGAAGACTCCGGTCAGTGGAATGGAGGATGCGAAGCAGGTGTTGCTCCAG
>JBOHYX010000051.1:0-11249 GCA_050738115.1 Rhodanobacteraceae bacterium | reverse complement strand
CACACCTTCCTGCTGGAGTCGGTCGAGGGCGGTGCCAACTGGGGGCGCTACTCGATCATCGGCCTGCCGGCGCGGCGGGTGTTCGAGTTCAGGGGCCACGCGCTGACGATCGTCGAGGACGGCTCGATGGCGGAGTCGCGTACGGTCGCCGATCCGCTGGCCGAAGTCGAGCGACTGCGGGCGCAGTATCGGGTGCCCCGATTGCCGGGCCTGCCGCCCTTCAGCGGCGGGCTGGTCGGGTATTTCGGATTCGAGACGGTCGGCTTGATCGAACCGCGCCTTGCGTGCCCGGATCGTGCGGACGAACTCGCCACGCCGGACATCGTGCTGATGCTGGCCGAGGAAGTCGCGGTGTTCGACAACCTCAAGGGACGGCTGTATCTCATCGTGCACGCCGATCCCGAACAGCCGCACGCGTACGCGCGTGCCGAGCGGCGGCTCGACGCGCTGGCGCACCACCTGCGCCAGGGGGGCGCGGCGTACCCCCAACCCACCCACGGCGCGGCGCTGGATGAACACGACTTCAAATCGTCGTTCACGAAGGAGGCGTTCGCGGCGATGGTCGAGCGCTGCAAGGAATACATCCGCGCCGGCGACGTGTTCCAGGTCGTGCCCTCGCAGCGCCTCAGCATCGGTTTCAACGCGCGGCCCGTCGACGTGTATCGCGCGCTGCGCGCGCTCAATCCCTCGCCATACATGTTCTTCTTCGACTTGGGGGGTACCCAGATCGTCGGCTCCTCGCCGGAAATCCTCGCGCGCCTGAAGGACTGCGAGGTCATCGTGCGCCCGCTCGCCGGCACCCGCAGGCGCGGCGCGACACCGGAAGAAGACGCGGCGCTGGAAACGGAGCTGCTGGCCGATCCCAAGGAACGTGCCGAGCACCTGATGCTGATCGATCTTGGCCGCAACGACATCGGCCGGATCAGCGCGACCGGCAGCGTGCACGTCAGCGAGTCGTTCGCGGTCGAGCGCTACTCGCACGTGATGCACATCGTCTCGCAGGTGCAGGGCACGCTTGCGGACGGCGCCAGCTACATGGACGTGCTGCGCGCGACGTTCCCGGCCGGCACGGTTTCCGGCGCGCCCAAGATCCGCGCGATCGAAATCATCCAGGAACTCGAGCCGCTCAAGCGCAACATTTACGCCGGCGCGATCGGCTGGATCGGCTGGTGGGGCGACGCCGACACCGCGATTGCGATCCGTACCGCCGTGATCCAGGACGGCCGCCTGCACGTGCAGGCCGGTGCCGGGATCGTGTACGACTCCGATCCGGCTGCCGAATACGAGGAAACCATGAACAAGGGCCGCGCGCTGTTCCGCGCGGTCGCGGAGGCGGTAAGGGGGCTTTGACGTACGCCGGCGCGCTCCCGCGTTTCACACGGTGGGCCGTTGCTCCGGCAGGAGCCGGCTTGCCGGCGACCCGTGCCGCGGTGGGTGTCGCGTCCCCCGCCGCCTGTGGCGCGCGGGCGCGCGCCTGCAGTTGGCGCGGCGGGACGTTGCGCTTGCAGGAACCGGCTTGCCGGCGACCAGTGCGGCGTCAGGCAAGCGCGACGGCGCGGACCTTCACCAGCGCCGGATCGTCCGCGTGCACCAGCAGCATCCGCCGTACGCGGTCCTGCCACAGGCGCGCGAACTCGCGTTTCTCCGCGTCGCGCGCCTGTCCCAGCAGGATCTGCTGGATCAGCATGCGCAGCATCGGATCGGCGGGTACGACGCTGGTGTCGATTTCGACGTCGACCGACTGGCCGGTGTCGTTGCGCTGGAAGCGCGCGCCGGAGACATCGCTTTCGCCGTAGTGCAACAGGTGATTGCGCGCATGGCGCCCGCCCAGGCCGTGGAAGCCATTGTCGCCCGCGGCACCGGTCACGAGCGTCAGCACCTGCCCGATCACACCGGTGACGCCGGCGCCCTCAGCGTCGTCCAGATACACGCTGATGCCCCCGCGCTCTGGAATGGCATCGGGATAGAGGTGGCGCAGCGCGGCACGCGCGCTGAGCCACCCGCCGGCGACGGTGGGGCAGGAGTGCCCGGCCAGCCTCACCGCGTCGGCGTAGTGGTACTCGATCATGCCGTCGTCGCTCGCGCCCAGCAGTTGGGCCAGGCCGTCGTGCAGCCTGAGTGGAGGAACTTCGGCGATGAAATCCGGGAATGACATTACGCAGTCACCACGAAATCGATCACGACGGGGCCGTCACCGCCGCGCTGCTGGTAGATCACGTCGATGCGGTCGCCGTAGCGTTGCTGCATCTGGTTGAGCAGCGGGATGGGATCGTGGTCGTTGACGAAGCGCAGCGCCTCGCCGGCCTCGAGCGCGTCGAGTGCACCGAAAATCGCCGAGTGGCGGAAGCGGTGCGCGATCGCGCGCGCATCGAACGGATAGGGCGTGTAGGCCGCGGTCTGGACGGAGGTGCTATCGGCGGGAGTGCTCATGCGACGACTCGCGTTGGAAGACGGACGCAGCATGCGCCGCCATCGAGACCCACACATTGACTTGCGTCAGGGCGCCGCCTGTGCCGTGTCGGGCGTCGCATTGGCCAGGAACGCGTCGCGCTTGCCGGCGGATTGGTTGCCGATCGCGCGCACGGCCGCGTAGAAGCGCGTCCAGTTGCCATCGCAACGCTTGAACAGGCCCGCGAACGCGGGCACGCCACGATCGTACAGGCCGAAGGGCACCAGCTTGGCGTTGTTGAGCGGCGTGTCGAACCACTCGTCGTAGCCGCGGTAGCCGTGCCACTCGGTATCGCGCATGTGCACGTACTCGCGGCGCAGGTCGGCGAACGTCTGTTGCTTGCGGGCGAGTTTCACCGGGTCGGAAAGGGCGCTGGCGTACAGCGCCTTCAGCTTGCGGCGCGTGGCCAGCACCAGTTCGGTGAACTGCGTGCGCCGCCTGGCCGCGGTGGGATCGGGTGGCGGCAGGTGGTTGGCGGCGCGCCACTGGCGCAGGCCTTCGCGTTGCACGAACGTCGCGAAGGATTCGTCGAACGCGGTGTCGTTCTCCACGTAGTACTCCTGGTGCGCGAGCTCATGGAAGATCGTGCCGACCAGCTCGTCGTCGCTCCAGCGGTCCATGGTGCTCAGGACCGGATCGGCGAAGTGGCCGAGCGTCGAATACGCGGGCACCCCGCCGATCCACACATCATCGCCCCGCTTGGCCAGCTTGTCGGCCAGCGCCTGCGCGCGATCGCGGTGGTAGAACCCTTGGTAGCCGACGCAGCCGGCGAACGGGAAGCAGTGTTCGACGGGTTCGACGGACAAGGCCGGCGCCGCGAACACGTTCCACATCACGAACTCGCGGTGGATGTCGGCGTAGGTCGTGTAGCTCTTGTTGCGCGGCAGCTTCAGGGTGTCGGACGCGAATGCGCGCGCCCGCAGGGCGAGCTCAAGGCGCGCACGCAGCGGAGGCGGCGTCGCGGGATCGTCAATCAGTTGCGGGATCGGTTGGCGCGCGCGCAGCACGGCCATTTCACCCGCCGCGAGGTGCGCGTAGTAGCCGAGCGTGGTACACCCGGACAGGGCAGCGGTGAGCGTCAGCGCCATGAGCGTGCGTGCGATCGCCTTGTATCGTTGCCTGCGTGCATTCAGACTTGCGCTTTCGGGCAGGGTGCGGCAAATCGTTGTGGAAGTTTGCTCGCAACTCACCATGTCATTCTTCCACAACCCCCAACCCTTGCCGCGCAGGGGTCCGCCCGCCTGACTCAAGCGGGCAGCGTTCCGCGGTGCAACGTGTTCTGGATGGACGGCCATGCTGCTGTTGATCGACAACTATGACAGCTTCACGTTCAACCTCGCACAGTACCTGGGCGAGCTTGGGCAGCACGTGAAGGTATTGCGCAACGACGCGGTCGACGTGGTCGGCATCCGCGCGCTCGCGCCGACCGCCATCGTGATCTCGCCGGGCCCCGGCACGCCCGACGATGCTGGCGTCACGCTGGCGTTGATCCGCGAACTCGCGGGCGCAATCCCGATCCTCGGCGTGTGCCTCGGGCACCAGGCGATCGGGCAGGCGTTCGGTGGCCGCGTGGTGCGCGCGAAAGCGATCATGCACGGCAAGACTTCGCCGATCCGGCACCGCGGCGAGGGCGTGTTTGCCGGGCTCGTCGATCCGTTCGAGGCCACGCGTTACCACTCGCTGGCGGTGGAACGCGCGAGCCTTCCCGATTGCCTCGAGATCACGGCGTGGACCGAACACGCGGACGGAACGTTCGACGAGATCATGGGGCTTCGCCACCGGACGCTGCCGGTCGAGGGCGTGCAGTTCCACCCCGAATCGATCCAGACCTCGAGCGGCCACGATCTCCTGCGCAATTTCCTTGCCAACAACGGCAAGGGCCCGCGTGCGGGCGACGGTCCATACCCGTCCGTCGCGAGCACCCTCGCTTCTTCCGAACGCGTGTCGGATGCGGCATGAACATGGGCATCACCCCGCAGGAGGCGCTGCAGCGCACGATCGAGCATCGCGAAATCTTCCGCGACGAGATGATCGACCTGATGCGCCAGATCATGCGCGGCGAGGTGTCGCCCGCGATGACCGCGGCGATCCTGACCGGGCTGCGCGTCAAGAAGGAAACGGTAGATGAGATCGCGGGCGCGGCGACGGTGATGCGCGAACTCGCGGAAAAGGTCGTGCTGCCCGCGCAGCCCAACCTGCTCGACATCGTCGGCACCGGCGGCGACGGCGCCAGGAGCTTCAACATCTCGACCGCGTCCATGTTCGTGGCTGCGGCGGGCGGCGCACGCATCGCCAAGCACGGCAACCGCGGCGTGTCCTCCTCGTCGGGCAGCGCGGACGTGCTCGAGGCGCTGGGCGCGAAGATCGATCTGGGGCCCGACCAGGTCGCCCGCTGCATCGCGCAGACCGGCATCGGTTTCATGTTCGCGCCGCGTTTCCATCCCGCGATGAAGGTCGTCGCACCGGTGCGCCGTGAAATGGGCGTGCGCACGCTGTTCAACATTCTCGGCCCGCTGACCAATCCCGCGGGTGCACCCAACATATTGATGGGCGTGTTCCACCCCGACCTGGTCGGCATCCAGGTGCGGGTGCTGCAGCGGCTCGGCGCCGCGCGCGCGCTGGTCGTGTATGGCAAGGATGGCCTCGACGAGATTTCGCTGGGCGGCGCGACGCTCATCGGCGAACTGCGCGATGGCGGGGTGCGCGAGTACGAAATCGAGTCGGAGCAGTTCGGGATTCAGATGGCGTCCAGCCGCAACCTGCGCGTGGCCGACGCGGGCGAATCGAAGGCCATGCTGCTGAAGGTGCTGGATGGCGTCGATGGGGTCGCGCGCAACATCGTGCTGCTCAACGCGGGCGCCGCGTTGTACGCGGCGGGCATTGCGACCTCCATTGCCGATGGCGTTGCGCGGGCGCGTGCTGCAATCGACGACGGCGCGGCGCGCGCGAAGCTTGACGAGTTCGTCGCTGCAACGAATGCGGTGTAGGAGCGCGCCTCGCGCGCGACCGGGACAGCGACGCGGCACCCGTCGCGCGCAGGCGCGCTCCTACAATGACTGCGTGATGGATCGGGTACCTCCGATGAACGACATCCTGCAGACGATCCTCGCGCGCAAGCGCGAAGAAGTCGCCGCGCGAAGCCGCCGCGTGCCGCTGAAGCAAGTGCGCGCCCGCGCCACCGCCGCGTCGCCGCCGCGGGGGTTTGCTGCGGCCTTGCGCGCGCGCGCGGCACACGGCCAGCCGGCGGTGATCGCCGAGATCAAGAAGGCGAGCCCATCCCGCGGCTTGATTCGTGCCGAGTTCGATCCGGCTGCGATCGCGCGCAGCTACGATCGCGGTGGCGCCGCGTGCCTGTCGGTCTTGACCGACGTCGACTTCTTCGAGGGCAGTGACGCGCATCTCGCTGCGGCGCGTGCTGCGTGCGTGCTGCCGGTGCTGCGCAAGGACTTCATCGTCGACAAGTACCAGGTCTTCGAGACGCGCGCGATCGGCGCCGATGCGATGCTGCTGATCGCGGCGGCGTTGGACGGCGCGGCGCTTCCGAACCTGCACGCGTTCGCGCTCGATTGCGGACTGGATGTGCTGGTCGAGGTCCACGACACCTTCGACCTGCAGCGCGCGCTGACGCTGCCGAATGCCGACCGCACGCTGATTGGCATCAACAACCGTGACCTGCGCAGCTTCGAGACACGCATCGACACCACGCTGCTGCTCAAGCGTTCGGTTCCGCCGGACCGCCTGCTGGTCACCGAAAGCGGCATCGCGACGCACGCGGACGTCGCGCGCCTGCGCGCAGCGGGTGTCGACGTGTTCCTGGTCGGGGAAACGTTCATGCGCGCCGAGGATCCGGGCACCGCGTTGCGCGAGCTGTTCGGCGCCCGCAGGGACGTATGACCACGGCCACTGGCGGCGCGGATACCGCGCGGGCCGCGGCGGCGCCGGTCGACGCTGACGCCCGCCCGGTCGTGCTGTTCGATTTCGACGGCGTGCTGGTGCGTGGCGACGCCTTCAACAGTTTCCTCAGGCAGCGCTTCCGGCGGGGTTGGTGGCGGGTGCTGCTGGCGTTGCCGCTGTCGCCGCTGCTCGCGGTGCTGGCGTGCTGGCGCAACGGACGGCTCAGGGCCGGGCGCCTGCTGGCACGCTGCGCGCTGGCCGGCGTGGGCGACGCGCGCTACCAGCGCCTCGTCGACCGTTTCGTCGAAGAGCTGGTCTGCGGCTCGCGCAGGTTTTCCCCCGCCGCGATCAGGGTGTTCCGCGAAAAGGTCGGTTCGGGCGCCCGGGTGGTCATCGTCTCGGGTTGCGAGGAACGCCTGTTGCGTGCCTTGCTGATGGCCCTCGGAATCCGGAACGTGGAAGTGGTAGCCACCCAACTCGCGCGTGGCTGGCTTGGGCAGCGCGTGGCCCGCCACAACGTCGGCGCGGCCAAAATCGTCCGGTTGGCCGAAGTGGGCATCGAACCGCCCTGGCAGATGGCGTTTTCCGATGCGTGGGCCGACGTGCCCCTGCTGCGCGGCGCGCGCGAACCCGTGGTGGTCAACGCGACGCCGCGACTGTGCAAACGCGTCGAGCGGGCGCTGGGGCGTTCCGTGACGCGCGTCGAGTGGCATTGAGCGAACCCCTCTCCCACTCGGAGAGGCAGCCCGCGGCCGAGCGCGTCGCGCGGAGCCGTACCCTCACCCGGCGCTGCGCGCTCGCGCTACGCGCGCGTTCGCTCCGCTCCGCCTCTCCCGGCGGGAGAGGGATTCAATCATCGCGTTCCGCGCACCACGATCGTCTTCCCCGACACGTCGATCCCGCCTTCCGTCTCGAGTTGCTTCAGCACGCGTCCGGCCATTTCGCGCGAGCAGCCGACGATGCGCGAGAGTTCCTGGCGCGAGATGCGGATCTGCGTGCCATCCGGGTGCGTCATCGCGTCCGGCTCCTGGCAAAGGTCCAGCAGCGTTTTTGCGATCCGGTTGGTGACGTCGAGGAACGCCATGCGGCTGGCCTGGCGCGACGTGCGCAACAGGCGGTGGGTGAGCTGCAGGCCGATCGCAAACAGGACGCGCGGGCAATCTTCCCTCAAGGGCCCGGAGAACAACTGGAACAGCTTGTCGTAGCCGATTTCCGCCAGCTCGCACGGGCTCCGGGTGCGAATCAGCACCTCGCGCTGTGCCTGTTCGACGAACAACCCCATTTCCCCGATGAACTCGCCGCGGTTGATGTAGGCGAGGATCAGTTCGCGTCCCTGCTCGTCCTCGCTGCACACCGTCACCGATCCCTCGATGATGTAGAACAACGTGTTGGCAGGATCGCCGGGACGCAGGATCGCGGTCTTGCCGGGGTAGCGGCGGCGGTGGCATTGCTCCAGCAGCCTTTGCATGGCCGCCGGATCAGGCGCGAGCATCGGCGGTGCGTGCGAGCGCTCATACGCCTGCTGGAGGAGGTAGCGCAGTTCGAACATGAATTCCTTGCCCCCTGTCGCGTTTTCACGGCCCCGACGTCGCCGCGCGTCAGCCTACACCTTAACAGAGCCAATCCGGAAGGGGTGCAGTCGCACGCGTTTTCGCGCATACTTTCCGCCTTCCCGAAAAATCGCCGCACGCGCCTTCGGTTCGGGTCGCGCGTGGGTCCCCGTTTCCATCTTCCGAGGACGCTGCCGTGCTCAAGCCGCTGCCCCGCTTGAAACTGCAGGGATTCAACAACCTCACCAAGGCGCTCAGCTTCAACATCTACGACATCTGCTACGCGGTCACCAAAGACCAGCGTGACCGCTACATCGACTACATCGATGAAGCCTACGATGCCGATCGCCTCACCCAGATCCTCACCGACGTCGCCGACATCATCGGCGCGAACATCCTGAACATCGCGCGCCAGGATTACGATCCCGAGGGCGCGTCGGTGACGATGCTGATTTCAGAACACCCGGTGGTCGACAAGCTCGGGCGGGACGTGATCTCGGACGCCGTGGTCGCGCACATGGACAAGTCGCACATCACGGTGCACACCTACCCCGAGACGCATCCGCACAACGGCATCGCGACCTTCCGCGTCGACATCGACGTGGCGACCTGCGGCGTGATTTCACCCCTGAAGGCGTTGAACTACCTGATCGACAGCTTCGAATCGGACATCGTGACGATGGACTACCGCGTGCGCGGCTTCACCCGCGACATCCACGGCAAGAAGCACTACATCGACCACAAGATCAATTCGATCCAGGATTACCTGGCCAAGCATATCCGCCAGAAGTACGAGATGTTCGACGTCAACGTGTATCAGGAACAGATGTTCCACACTAAGATGCACGTGAAGGACTTCGACCTCGAAACCTACCTGTTCGAGGCGCACGCCGAAGACCTTTCGTTCAAGGAACGCCAGCGGATCGAGTCGCTGCTGAAGCGCGAGATCGAGGAGCTGTTCCACGGGCGCAATTTGATGTGAACCTGTGAATGGAGAATGGGCAATCGGGAATCGGGAATCGGCAGGCGCAAGAACGTGGTCGCTCTGCCGATTCACCATTCGCTATTCCCGATTCCCGGCTTCACACCCGGTACGCCACCATCTTCATCACCACCGACGCGCCGCGCATCAGGAGCGGGACCGGTTGCGGCAGCTTCGCGCCACCGCGTGCAAGCGCGTTGTCGGCGTGGCGCGCCTCGTCCGTCCGCATGGCCGTGAGGATCGCGCGCGAGCGTGTGTCGGCGGAGGGCAGCCGCTCGAGGTGGCGGCCGAGGTGCGTCTCCACCTGGCGTTCGGTTTCGACCACGAAGCCCAGGCTGTAGCGGTCGCCGGTCAGCGCTGCCAGCGCACCGATCGCGAAGCTGCCCGCGTACCACAATGGGTTGAGCAGGCTTGGGCGGTCATCCAACTCGCGCAGGCGTTCGGCGCACCACGCCAGGTGGTCGGTTTCCTCCGCGGCGGCGGACTCGAGATGCGTGCGCGTCGCCGGATCGCGCGCCAGCGACGCTTGTCCGTCGTACAGCGCCTGGGCACAGACCTCGCCGGTGTGGTTGACGCGCATCAGGCCCGCCGCGCGCCGGCGCGCCCGCGCGTTCAGTTCCGGGATGGGCTCGGCGGAGCCGGGCGAGAGGCGCGCCGCGACCTCCGCGCCTGCGACGGTGTCGAGCGCGCGCTGAAAGATGGCGAGCGCCCGGTCGAGTGAGGTGGGGTGGCGTATGGCCTGGGTCATGGCGTCCATTGTCGCGCAATCGACGGTCCCGGGTATCGGGCGCCGTTCATGGGTTGCCGGCGTTCACGGGCGGCCATCGCCCCGATGACCGCCGCCGAAGCTCATGGGTCGCTGGAATCATGGCGCGAGGCCAGGCTCGCGTGACACCGGACCGGATTGTTGCTTGCGTGGCGGTCGTCGCGCCGCTATCCTTGCCGGTCTTTCGTTGCTGTCCTTTGCCGTCGTGCCCCGGTGGCGCGACCCGCATGGCGTGCGGCCAAGTCACTATCGGATCATTCCCATGAAAACGTTCAGCGCCAGGGCAGAGACGGTCAAGCGTGACTGGCTCGTCGTCGATGCCAGCGGCAAGACCCTGGGACGCCTGTGCTCGGAAGTCGCGCGCCGCCTGCGCGGCAAGCACAAACCCGAGTTCACGCCGCACGTGGACACCGGCGACTATATCGTGGTGGTCAACGCGGGAAAGGTCGCGGTGACGGGCAACAAGCTCGAAGACAAGAACTACCACCGTTTCACCGGTTACGTCGGCAACCTCAAGACCACCAGTCTCAAGGACCTGCTGGCGACCCATCCGGAGCGCGTCATCGAGATCGGCGTCAAGGGCATGCTGCCGAAGAACCCGCTGGGGCGCGCGATGTACCGCAAGCTCAAGGTGTATCGCGGCGCCGAACACCCCCACACCGCCCAACAGCCCAAGGCGCTGGAGATTTGACGATGGCAACCCTCGAACAGCACGGTGGCACCGGTCGCCGCAAGACTTCCGCCGCGCGAGTGTTCCTGCGCAAGGGCGATGGCCGGATCATGGTCAACGGCCGTCCGCTCGACGAGTTCTTCGGCCGCGAGACTTCGCGCATGATCGTGCGCCAGCCGCTGGAGCTGACCCAGATGTCCGACAAGTTCGACATCAAGGTGAGCGTGATCGGTGGCGGCATCACGGGACAGGCTGGCGCGATTCGCCTCGGTATCGCCCGCGCGCTGGTCGACTACGACGAAACCCTCAAGGCGCCGTTGCGCCGCGCCGGGTTCATGACCCGTGACGCGCGTGCGGTCGAGCGCAAGAAGGTCGGGTTGCACAAGGCACGTCGCGCGACCCAGTTCTCCAAGCGCTGAGAGGTCCTGCTGCGTTCCGTCGTAGGGCGGGCACGGCCCGCCACGGCGGGCGTCGGTCCGGCGGACAATGTCCGGCCTACGCCTGTTTTTGCGCTGTTTTAAAATCGCACACACAGCCCCGTAGCCAAGTGGTTCAAGGCACCTGACTCTGACTCAGGCATTCGGTGGTTCGAATCCATCCGGGGCTGCCATTTTAATCAAGCAGTTGCGCGGTTTCCGCTGGGTATCTGATTCCGCAACTGCCGCAATGGTTGCCGTTCGGTTGCCGTTTGCAGGCAACTCGTGGCGCGGTACCCTCAGCCAAGGTGCCCGCAGCATCCAACATTGCTTTCGCATTCCGCGCCCATCACGTCGATGCGCGCAACCGCCGTGGCGCGGATGATGCTTGACCCAAGGTGTCCAGTTCGGAGCAAGGCAATGCAAAAGTCTGCGCTTGTGATGTTGGTCACGGTCGGCACGGTGCTTGCCGCCTCGTGTGAAGCGGCCGCCGCCGTTTCCCCTGGGCAGGTTCTCGCGCAC